>JAEZBP010000695.1 GCA_023427125.1 Pseudomonadota bacterium
GGCGCGCTCCTCCTCCGGCACCATCGCGAGGAGGCGCTCGCGACCGACCGGCTCGTCCGCCCCGATCCCGGCGATGCGCCGCGTGCGCTCCGACCAGACCATCCGATCGGTCTCGATGTCCCAGTCCCAGGTGCCGACGCCTGTCGCCTGCACCGCGAGGCGCATCCGCTCCTCGCTGACCCTCAGCTCCTCTTCGGTGCGTTTGCGCGCGGTGATGTCCTGCAGCACGCAGTCGAAGTAGTCGTCCTCGGGCGTGTCGCCGCGGACGCACGATACGAAGGCGTCGCCCCAGCCCACGCTCTGGTCCTTGCGGACGAAGCGCGCCTCCATGTGGATGCTCGGCACCTCACTGCGCCGGAGCGCGGCGAGCCGGAGCGTCCCCGGAACGCGGTCGTCGGGGTGAGTGAGGTCCCACATGGTCAGCGCGTCGAGCTCGGCCGCGTCGTAGCCCACGATCTCGCGGTAGCGCGGGTTGGCTCGCAGGAACCGGCCGTCGGTTCCGACGTGCACGACCCCGACCGCGGAGTTCTCGAACGCCGCGCGGAAGCGACGCTCCGAGCTGGCGAGCTCGCGCGAGCGGGCCTCCGCGCGCTCCCGAAGGACGTGCAGGTAGATCGCGGTCGTCGCGCGGTGAGCGGCGGCGTCGAGGATCATGCGATCGACCGCCGAGAACGAGTCTGCGGTGAGCGATCCCATCTGCATGACGCCGAGCAGCTCGTCATCCGCGATCAGCGGCACGCCGTAGAGCGCGTGCACGCCGCGCTCGTGGACCGCGCGGCTCAAGACCCTGGGATCGGCGCACGCGCGCGAGAGCTCGATCGAGCGGCGCGTGGAGGCGATCTGCCCCGCGATGCCCTCACCGAGCGCGACGGAGAAGGGCTCGCCGTCTTCGCCCTCACTGCCGAGCCCGGCCGATGCGCGAACGCGCAGGCGGTCCCCGTCGCAGAGCAGGATGGCTACGGTGTCGACGCTCGGCAGCGCGTCAGGCAGGAGCGCCGCCAAGCGCGCGAGGAGCTCGGCGCAGTCGCGCGCCTCGAGCGCAGTGACCGAGACGCGATCGAGCGCGACGAGCAGCCGCTCGCGGGCGTGGACGTAGCGGTCGGCGACCGCGGCCACGACGCCGTCGAGGGCGCGATCGACGTGGCGGCGCACGGCGGTGCTCAACGCACCTCGGCCCGAGCGCTCCCATTCCTCCGCGAGGATCTCGCGAAGCAAGGAGAGCTCGTGCACGACCTCGCGCAGCGCCCGTCCGTCTTGCAGCCGACCGATGGCGTGGCGCTCCGCCGCCTCCTCCGGCAGCGCGCCCGCATCGCGGCCATGAAGGTGCGCGTCGATCGTGTCCAGGACGGGATCGACCAGCCGCGGGAGGTCCTCGTCGGGGCTCCCGCCGGGTGCCCTCCTCTCGGCGCCCACCGCGCGCGCCCACCGGCTCGAGATCGCGTCGCGCCGCTGCCGCAGGAACGCCCCAAGGTCCGCCTCCCGGGCCTCTCCTCGAGTGGTGCGCTCTCTGCCCATGTCCGCGTGCTCGCGCTCTCTCGGCTCTCGTTCTTCGTAGCCGCGTCGCGCGTTGAAACCAGAAAATGTTGCTGAGCGTCGTGCTGTGCGAGCGCGCAATTCGCGATCAGCTCGACGCGGATGGTTCGCTGGGCTCACGCACCTGGACGAAGAAGAGGAGGACGAGCGCCGGGAGAGCGGCGACGGTCGAGATGAGGAAAAAATTTCCCCATCCGACGTCGTCCGCGAGCCAGCCTGCGGCGCCCCCGAGGAGGCGGCCCGGGACGGTCATGAGGCTCGAGAAGAGGGCGTACTGGAAGGCCGTGAAGCGCTTGTTGCAGAGCGTCATCAGCATCGCAACGAAGGCGGCCGTCCCGAGCCCGTTCATGAAGTTGTCGACGACGATGGCCCCGGTCATCCATGCGTAGCTCTTGCCCGCTTGGGCCACCCCCACGTAGGCCAGGTTCGCGATCGCCTGCGCGAGTCCGAACACGATCAGCGCCGGCTTGAGGCCCCAGCGGGCGACCAGCCCGCCGCCCGCGAGCGCACCGACGATGGTCGCACCGAGTCCGAGCCCCTTGAGCACCGCGCCGATCTCGGTCTTGGTGAAGCCGAGCTCCATGAAGAAGGGGATCTGAAAGTGACCGACGACGACGTCGCCGAACTTGTAGAGCATGATGATCACGATGAACGTGAGGGACCCTCGTCGGTTGAAGAACTCGAGGAACGGATCGACGATCGCCTCCCTCATGCTCCGCGGCGCCATCGCCTCGGTCGGCGCGGCCGGCGCGATGAGCGTCGTGACCACTCCGATGCCCATCGCAGCGGCAAAGATCCAGTAGACGACCCTCCACGAAACCACGTCGCTCAAGGCGAGCGCGACCGCTCCCGCGAAGATCAGCGCTCCACGATAGGCGGCCACGAAGATGGCGGTGCCGCTCGCGCGCTGCGCGGCCGGCAGGATGTCGGTGCGGTAGGCGTCGGAGGCGACGTCCTGCGTCGCGCTCAGGAACGCGGTCGCGATCGCCATGACGCCGATGCTGGTCAAGGCGGAGCTGGGGTCGAAGCTCCCGAGCACGCCGATGCTCAGCACCAGCGCCACCTGCGTCACCAGCATCCACCCGCGGCGCCGCCCGAGCCGCGGGATGCCGTAGCGATCGAGCAGCGGTGCCCAGAGGAACTTGAAGTTGTAGGGGAGCTGGAAGTACGACGCGAACCCGATCGCGGTGAGCGTGAGCTCCTCGCTCGCGAGCCACGCCGTCATCGTGCTGCCGGTCAGCGGGTTCGGCAGGCCCGACGCGAAGCCGATGCCGAGCATCAGCGCGAGGCGCGGGCTCCGGAACGCGTCCCAGAAGGAGGCGCGGGCCGGCGCGGCGGTGGGCACCTCGGGGGCCGGGACCTGTTCGCCCTTGGCCATCAGGGCAGCGCGTACGTTCCGGTCGCGTGCGCCACGATCTTCTCCCGATCCTCGCCCCAGAGCTCGACCTCGCAGACCGCGGTGCGGCGCCCCAGGTGGATCACGCGCGCCTCCGCGTGGAGATCCGCGGGCGGAGGCCGGCGGAGGAAGCGCACGCTCAGATCCGCGGTCACGGCCATCGGCTCGAGGCCTATCCGCGTGAGCACCGCGGCGTAGATGACGGTGTCTGCCAGCGCCATGATCGCCGGGCCGCTGAGCGTCCCGCCCGCGCGCACCCACTCGGGGCTTCCGGGCAGGGTCATGCGCGCCGCCCCGTAGCCGAGGTGCTCGATCCGGAGCCCCATCGATCGCGAGAGCGGGATGGTCTCCTCGAGGAGACGCAGGAGCTCCTCGGCGGTGACGCGCGGTGCCTCGGAGCTCATGGGCGGGATGTTGTCCAGCAACGCCACGAACGGCAAGCACGCTCCCGGAATGGCGCTTGCTGGCCATCTCCTTTCATGGCCGAGATCCCCTTCGGCGCGCAGGCGCCTGCCGGACATTTCCGCTGTGTCGACTGCGGGCAGGACATGTGGAACCGGGCGACCGCCGCGATCGCCCCGTGCCCCAACCTGAAGACCGCGCCTCACCGGCGCCGCGCGTACGAGGCGATCGGCGGGCTCGACGATCTCCTGCACGAAGAGGAGGTCTTCGAGGACTGGGACGAGGACGCGTCGGCGGGCGAGCGAGACGGTCCGCTCTGATCTCGGGCCATGCGAGCCCTGGCGCGCCGACCTGGGCGAGGCATGGCGGATCGCCGCGCGGCGGCGCTGCGATCGGCATGGAGCGAGCAACGTCTTCGGCTCGCGCGCAGGGTCGCGCGCATGCGGAGGTCACGATGACGACTCGCGCTGCGATCAC
>JAEZBP010000714.1 GCA_023427125.1 Pseudomonadota bacterium
CGCGCGCTCCGAGGACGGCGTCGCCTTCGAGCGCGTCGACGGCGACTCGAGCACGGCCGCGATCGATCCGCTCGTCATCCGCGGGGAGGATCTCGGCGAGGAGCCGGAGGTCAACGTGGGCATGCCCGGCGCGGTGGCGCTCGACACCCCGACCGGCCGGCGCCTCGTGCGCGTCTACTACGAGTCACGGCGCGAGGACGGCAGCGTGGTCGCCTACGTCGCCGGGAGCGCCGACGGAATCGCCTTCGAGCGGCACGAGCTCCCCGTGATGGAGGAGGCCGACGTCCGCTTCCCCGCGCCCGTCCTCCTCGACGATCGGATCACCCTCCTCCACGTGAACCTCCCGGCCACCGGCACCTACCAGATGCGCGCCCTGGGAGTCGCGGTCTCGCCCGCCGCCGTGAGCTTCGCGCCGCCCGACAACGACGAGTAGCCGCTCTCAGCGGACTGGCAGCTCGCGCACCGTCAAGAGGTGCCAGGCGGCGCCGAGCGGGGTCGACGGGAGCGACGCGAAGTAGCCCATCGCGCGAGGGAGCGTGCCGAAGGTGCGCTCGATCTCGCGCCAGCGCGGATCCTTCTCGATGTTGTCGCGCAGGGGCGCGTCGGCGTCGGGGCAGCGGCGATACTCCCGCACGAAGCCGAGGAGGCGCGCGTGGTAGTCGGGCTCCTCGACCACCGCGCCGATCGACGCGGCCCGCGGGTGCGTGCCCTCGAGCATCGCCACGACCTGCGCCTCGAGCTCCGCCAGGCCGTCCTCGTGCGACTCGAGGAGCTGCAGATCGTACGCGGGGTTCGCGTGGACGACCTGCATCAGGTGGCCGATGATCGTGTCGCGCGCGCTCAAGAACCCGGTCGGATCGACCATCGACGCGGGCTCCTCGAGGAAGCGCAGCACCTGGTGGAACGTGTAGTCGATGCCCTTCGAGGCGTAGTAGTCGGCGGCCGCCGGGCTGATCCAGAAGCGCAGCATGTCGATCGAGCCGACCACGAGCTGGAGGCGCGTCGGGGTGCGCTCGAGGTAGCCGAGCGCCTCGAGGCGCGCGAGCCTGGCGTCGAGCGCGGAGGCGTCCGCGTAGGCCCCGAGCGCGCGGGCCAGGTGGCGGAGCTTCTTCGCGAGCTCGCGCGGGCTCCCGGCCGCCTGCCGAAGGAGCGTCAGAGGTCCCACGTTCAGCCTGGCAGCCTCTTCCCTCATCCTCGCTCTCCCCGCGCGTGCCGCGCCGCGAAGTCCTCCTCCGGCGAGTACACGAGCCGCTTGCGCGCGTGCACCGCGAAGTAGACGAGCCCCGCCGCGTACCAGATCGCCGCGCCGATCACGACCTGCCGGTAGACCGGATCGGAGACGAAGAGCGTGACGAGCGTCAGGAGCGCGATGCCGAGCGCGACCAGCGCGCCCGCCACCCCGAGCGGGCTGCGGTAGGGCCGCGGCAGCGACGGAAAGCGCACGCGCAGCAGCACGAAGCTCGCCATCTGCAGCACGTACGAGATCACCGCGCCGAAGACCGCCATGTTCATGAGCACCGCGCCGACCGGATGATCGCTACCGAGGAGGTGGATGGTGAGGGCGGCGCCATAGCCGAGCGCGCCGCCGACGAGGAGCGCCACCCACGGCGTCTTGCGCTTCTCGTGGGTGACGCTGAGCCAGCGCGGGAAGTAGCCGGCGCGCGAGAGCGAGTAGATCTGCCGGCCGTACGCGAACACGATCGTGTGGAAGCTCGCGACGAGGCCGGTCACCGCGACGAGCGCGAGGAGCTTGGCGCCGAGGCCGTCGCCGAAGATGGTGCGGAAGCCGAGGAAGAGCGGCTCGTCGGAGGCGGCGACGGCGCTCGCGCCCGGCGGGATCGAGGTGTTCGTCACGAGCGTGAGGAGCGCGCACGCGCTCAGGGTCATGAGCCCGAAGAGGATCCCCTTCGGCATGTCGCGCGCCGGATCGTGGGCCTCCTCGGCGGCGAGCGGCAGCTCCTCGATCGCCAGGTAGAACCACATGGCGAAGGGCAGCGCGCCGAAGATGCCGAGCGCGCCCTTCGGGAGCCACACGCTCCCGCCCGGCTCAGGAGGGATGTCGAGCGCGTTCGCGAGGCTCACGTGGGGTGCCGCGCCGACGTAGAAGACCGCGAGGATCAGGAGCGCGAGCGAGGTCGCCCCCACCGTGAACTTGAAGCTCGCCTCGACGCCCGCGACGTTGAGCCCGATGAAGATCGCGTACGCGCCGAGCCACCAGAGCGGCGCGTAGGCGCTCGGCGTCTCGAAGACCGCGCCGAGGTAGCTGCCGATCGCGACGACGATCACCGCCGGCGTGAGCACGAACTCCATGTTCTCCGCGAGGCCGGTCACGTACGCGCCCCACGGGCCCATCGCGGTCCGCGCGAAGGAGTACGCACCGCCGGTGTGCGGGAGCGCCGGCGACATCTCGGCGATCGAGAAGCAGAGCCCGGCGTACATCACGGTGATGATCCCGGTCGCGGCGAGCATCCCTCCGAAGCCGCCGGCGCGCAGGCCGTAGTGCCACCCGAAGAAGTCGCCGCTGATCACCGCGCCGACGCCGAGCGCCCAGAGCGACCACACCCGCGCGTAGCGCTTGAGGCCCCGGCGTTCGAAGTAGCCGGCGTCGACCTCGGTATACGCGACCCCCTGCGCCGCGCCCTCGCGATTGCGGTCCGGCCCCTGCATCAGCGTCACGAGCATACCCGACGCCCCCCTTCGACAGGAGCGCCGGCGTATCGAACCGCGCGCGGCGCTCGTACAGCCAGACGTCTGTCGCTCACGGAGGTACGCATGCGCGCCCCGCTCTTCCTCGCTTCACTCTCGAGCTGCCTCTTCATGTGCGCCGGCTGCGGCGGCCCGGCCGACCTCGGCGGCTCGTGCGATCCGGCCAACGAGGGCAGCTGCGCCGAGGGGCTCGTGTGCGCACCCGACGAGTCGGACGCCAACGTCTGCCAGATCCCGATCGGCGCGGAGTGCGACGCGGCGAGGGAGCCTACGGGCTGCGTCTACGGCTCCGAGTGCATCGAGGTCACCGAGGTCGTCGACGGCGAAGAGACGATGGTCGACCGCTGCTACGTGACCGAGGGCGGCGCGTGCGATCCGACGATGGACCAGTGCGCGCCGTCGCTGACCTGCGCGGAGCTCACCGATGGCACCTACGCATGCCACCGCCCGCTCCTCTTCCGCGGCCGCGTGCTCGACTCCACCGACTCGAGCCCGATCGAGGGCGCCCACGTGCTCGGGCTCGACGCCCAGCCGGTCGCGGTGACCGACATCGCGGTGAGCGAGGCCGACGGAAGCTACGAGCTCGAGGTGCCCGTCGTTCGCAACGAAGACGGCTCGCCCGTCGCCGCTTCGTACACGCTGCGCGGAGGCGCCGACGGATACCAGACCTTCCCGAGCGGCATCCGCACCGCGATCCCGATCAACACGACGCTCGCCGCCGAGCTGGAGGAAGGCTGGGTCGTGATGGGCACCTTGACCGACGTCGCGCTCATCCCGGTCGAAGATCGCTCCGCTCCGCGCGCGTCGATCACGGGCACCGTCCGCGCCCAGGCTGACTCGGGCGGCGTGCTGGTCGTCGCGGCGACCACGGGCGGGCCGGGCTACACCGCGATCTCCGGTCGCGGCGGTGACTACACCATCTTCAACGTCCCACCCGGCGAGTACGAGGTGCGCGGGTACGCGCAGGGGCTCTCGCTCGCGCCGGAGGCGGTGACCGTCGCCGACGCCGATCTCGCGGGCGTCGATCTCGGGCTCTCGGAGGCCGCGCTCAGCCAGGTCA
>JAEZBP010000778.1 GCA_023427125.1 Pseudomonadota bacterium
TAGATCGCGAGGTAGGCCCGGGCGGCGAGCGCCTCGAGGTAGGTGACGAGCGCGCGATCGAGCGCGGTGCGCCGCGCGACCGCGAGGCTGGCCACCGTGGCGCGGTAGAGGCGAGGAAGCCGCTCGAGCTCGTCCTCGCCGAGCGAGGAGAGGCCGCGCTTGAGCACGCGATCGGCCAGCTCGCCCAGCTCGATCCACTCGGCCTCGCGCTGCCGGCGGAACTCGACCGAGCGCGGCGCCCCCGCCTTCGCGATCCCTTCAGCGCTCATCCGATCAGCCCTCGCTGCTTGATGTGGACGTAGCGCTCGAGGAGCTCGAGCGTGGCCGGGCCCGGCGGGCCGTGCACGACGTCGACGCCCATCCGCGTCAGGCGGCGCAGGATGCGCTGCCGATCCTGCCGAAGCTGCCCGGCCACCACCGCGGCCGCGAGATCCTGCGCGCTCTCGGGCCGGCTCGCGAGCGGCGCCTCGACGAGCGGATCGTCGAGCGCGACGAAGACGACGAGTGGCGGCGGACGAGGTGCGCGAGGTGCTCGACCATCAGCTCGGCGGTCGTCGAGTCGGAGAGCTCCGTGAGGACGACGATGAGCGAGCGGCGCGAGAGCCGGCTCAGGAGCGTGTGGATGCCGAGCACGTGGTTGGTCTCGACCGGCTGCGCGTCGAGGCCCGCGCAGGCCTCGGTGATCTTCGAGGCGTGGCGCACGCCGCTGCCGAGCGGCACCCACGCCTCGGGCTCGGCGCCGTAGGCGTGGAGGCCCACGAGATCGCCGGCGCGGAGGGCGGTCTGCGCGAGGACCATCGCCGCGTGGATCGCGTGATCGAGCCGCTGGACCGGCGTCGCCTCGTCGCCTTCCTCGATCGGATCGGCCATCGAGCGGCCGGTGTCGATGCAGACGACGACGCGCTGGTTGCGCTCGACGCGATAGCGGCGGACGCGCAGATCCTGATGGCGCGCCGACGACTTCCAGTCGATCTGCCGCACGTCCATGCCGTTCGAGTACCCGACCATCGCGTCGAACTCACCTCCGTCGCCGGCGCGCCGCTCGATCTTGATCCCGCCGCGGAGCGGCTGCGCGCCGAAGTGCGCGATGGCGAGATCCCGCACCCGCTTGGCGTTCGGGACGACCTTCACGGCGGCGCTCGCGACGGGCACGCGGGCGATCCGGCGCAGGAGGCCGAGGGGACCCTCGAGGCGGAGCCACACCGCGCTCAGCGCGCCGGTCCCGCGGCGAGGTGCGTCGACGTGGAGGGAGGCCTCGCTCTCGCCGGGCGCCACCCGCAGCTCCACGGCGGGGCCCGGCGAGAGCGGGTCGTCGACCTCGGCGCGCAGGGTCGCGCCGAGGGTCGTCCCACCCGAGAGGCTGAGGATGACGGGGACGCGCAAGCGGTCGCCCACGAACGCGACCTCCGGCACCGCAGGCTCGACGCGCGGCAGGCCACGCAGGAGCGCGACGAGATCGATCCCGAGCGCGACGGCGAGCGCGACCCAGAGCGCGACCACGACGGTCCACGCGAGCGGGTGCACGACGAGCGGGAGCGCGGCGACGCCGAGGCCGGCGGCGGCGATCCAGAAGAGGCGAGGCGAAGGGACCATTCTCGTGGCGCTCGGGCAAGAGCGTACAAGGGGACGGCGCGGGGCGCCTGATCCACGGGCGCGGGCACGGGCACGAGCACCGGCACGAGCATGAGCACGCGCTCGGCGCACGATTCCGTCGACCGTCACGGCGCCGTATGGCGGCTGCGGCGCCGGCCCTGATGAGCGTGGAGGCTGGGCGGACCCGACCGGCCGGCCAGCGAGAGCGGCAGCCCATTCGAAGCGACAATCCGCGAGCCCCCGCCGAAGGCGGGGCCGCGGCCCGCCGGAAGAAGAAGCGCCCTCACTCAAGAGGAAGAGAAGCCGACCCGGTACCGCTCGGCCCGTGCGTCGAGCAGCGCGTCCACCTCGCGCGCGAGCGCGAACCGCCCCTGCTCGAGCAGCAGCGCGGCGAGCCGCCGCATCGCCGCGAACGTGAACGCCTCGTCGTGCGGCACCGCGCGGAAAGCCTCGGCCATCCGGCGCACCTCGGCCTCCACGATCGAGCCGGAGGAGGAGAAAGCCACAATCAGCGCCGTGTACGGCAGCACCGCCGAGAGACGCCACCCGTCCCGGCTCGCCTCGAGCTCCAGCGCCCGCCGCTCGAGGAACGCGCGGCTCCGCTCCGCCCGTCCGGCCAGCACGTCGATGCACGCGAGGCTCTCGCGCGCCGCCGTCACCGCGTCCTCGTCTCGATCGGCGCGCGCGTCCGCCAGCACCGCCTCGCAGATCGCCGCCGCCTCCTCGTGCTGCCCCGCCACCGCGAGGATCTCAGCCACGTTCAGCCGCGCGATCCGGACCCGCCACGCCCGCCCCGTCACCTCCGCGCACGCCTGCGTGTGCTGCCGCCAGACCAGCGCGGCGCCGAGATCCCCCCGCAGCACCGCCAGCTCCGCCAGGCGCTGCGAGGCCTGCGCCCGCACGTCGGCGAGCTCCGGATCCTCCCCGGTCGACGTCACGCAGCGCTCCGCGATCCGCTGCGAGGCGGCAAGCCTGTCCTGGTAGTAGAGGACGTCCGCCTCCGTCGCGTCGCACTGCATCGCCAGCACCGGATCGGCCTTGGCCCGGGCCCGCGCGACCGCCTCGAGCGCGCGATCGTAGCGAAGCGCGAAGTAGTGGACGCGCGCCTCGGCGAGCTCCACCCGCGCCTCGCGCTCGGGCTCCTCCGCGACCCAAGCTCGCGCCACCGCGAGGTGCATCGACGCGGCGCGATCGTCGGCCACCCACGCCGAGCGCTCGATCGCCCGGTGCTGCCGCTCCCACGCTCGATCGCGATCGCCCGCGCGATGCAAGAGCCCCGCGACGAGCGACGCGATGTCGGCGCGCTCCTTCCCGTAGCGTGACTGGAGCCCGTTCGCCGCGTCGACCAGCGCCAACCCTCGCTGTGGCCCCGCCTCGACCCGCGCCACGAGCCCCTCCTGCACGAGCGCGTGATCGAACGCGTAGACGCCCTCCCGCTCCGCGCGCACGACCCCGACCAGGAGCGCGCGATCGAGCACCTCGTCCATCGCCGCGCGCAGCCTCGGATCGCGCGCGCACGCGGCTCGCAGCGCGGCGTGCTCGAAGCGCGCGCCGAGCAGCGCGGCGC
>JAEZBP010000820.1 GCA_023427125.1 Pseudomonadota bacterium
CTCCAAGGGCACGCGGTAACCACGAGACGGTCACGTCTTCGGGCCGCCCTCATTGGGCTCGGGCTTCTCGGCGGAGCGGCCGTGGATGCGCCGGTACTGCTTCGACGAGGGGCCGAGCGCGTCGCGGACCACGCGCTTGAACCGGAGGAAGCGGTCGTAGGTCGGGCCGAAGGCCTCGGCGCGGGCTTGGCGGGCGGCGCTCACGCCCTTGTTCGCGGCGATCGCCTCGTTGATCTCCCGAACGACGGTCGGGGCCTTGGTGCCGAGCTCGCCGGCGAGGATCTCGTCGGCCCACGGAGCGCCGACGTGATCGTCGACCACGTCGATGAGCGACTCGATCGCCGTCACGCGGTCGGTGTCGGTGGTCTGCACCTTGAGCGTCTCCGGCAGGACGAGCGTCGGGTCGAACGCCAGCGCCGTCGAGCGGGCCGTGCGGAATGGCTCGTCGAGCAGCAACACCCCCTCGAGAGCCTCGCCGTTCTCCTTCGCCCACGCCGACTCCGCCTTCGCGACGGCTGTGTCGAGCGGCAGGTACGTGTCCGAGTACGGCTTGAGGATCTCGTTGTACACGCGGACCACCGACGCGTTCATCCCCGGCTCCTCGGCGATCTCCTTGGAGCGCTTCAAGTGCCGCGCGAAGACGTCGAGCTTGATGTCACCCATTTGCACCCACCTCCATTCGCGGGCGCACAATCACCCCCGCAGAGAAGGAGCGTCGTCGATATGGGAAAGTGTGTCAACCGACGACGTGGCGCGGCGCCTCCCCGGCCCTCGCAGCTTCCCGCGCACGACTCGCCCGGCGCCGGACCGCGACAGGATGGCGCGGTGCGCGCAAATGCCACACATCCGGCCGCAAGTCGGGCGATCGCGGGCGTTTTTGGCACGCCGGGACGGAGATTTCTCGGACCGGCACGGAGATTTCTCGGACCGGCACGAGTGTAGGTCAAGGTGCGTCGAGCGCCGTCGAGACCGCGCCGCGCGAGGCAATTCCCATCGTGGCCCACAGCGGCGGTTGGCTCCCGCCGACCCGCGAGCGAGGGCGAGGAATGGCGATCTGAAACGCGGCTCTTCGGCGCTGCTCGCGGCGATGGCGTCGTGCACCGGAGCCGCCGCCGTAGTGCTGATGGGGCCATCGATGGCTCCTTGCAGGATGCTTGCGATGGTGGCTGGCGCGACGCCGTTCTTCTTGTCTTCGCCGCACTGCAGCGAAGCTCGCCGCGCTCGTGATCATCGAGCTCTACGGCGCAGGCGCCGGCTCGTCCTCCGGGTCCTTCACGCGCTCGGCGGGGCCGACGCCCAGAGCGTCGAGGACGGCGCCGGCGCGCTCGGCGATCGCGGTGAAGCGGTGGTGGTCCCAGTGGCAGCCGGCGAAGATCATGTGGTTGCGCGTCGGGCCGAGCCACGCGCGCGAGGCCATCCACGCGAGGTCGAGCTGGTAGCGCCACGGATCGGTCCGAGGGTCGGGGTGATCGAGGTGCAGCCGCGCGACGCGCGCCGAGAGCTGCCAGCTCGGGCCGACGAGGTCGCGCACGCGGCGGGCCTCCTCCCATGCGTCGGTGCCGCGGCCCTCCTCGAGCGCGGCGTCGAGCCGGACGAGCGCGCGGACGGCGTCCTCGTAGCGGGCGGCGTGATCGGCGATGAAGGGCGGGAACGGGACCTCGGCCAGCGCCTCGCCGAGCTCGGGCGCGGAGAGGCCACCCGCGATCGCGATGAGGATGTGGAGAGGGCAGATGTGATCGTCGATCGCGGCTCCCTCCCGCCATGCCGCCAGGGCCTCGGCGCGGCGGCCGGCGGCCAGGTGCGCGAGGCCGAGGAGGTGAAGCGAGTGCCCGCGATCACGCGGCGCTTCGAAGATCCGGGCGGCCTCCTCGAGCCGCGAGACGACCTCCGGATCCTCCGGGCAGAGGACGACCGCGTGCTCCGCGCCGGCGAGGAACCCCCACGCGCCGCTGGATTCGTCCGGCGCGCGCCAGAGCATCTTCAAGATCAGGTCGGCAGTGGTGCGCTCCAGGAAGCGCTCCGAGAACCCACGGATCGCACGCGACGACTCCGCGATGGTGACGAGGCGCGCGCGATCCCCTCGCGCGGAGACCGCCTTGAGGAGCGCGATGTCGACGTGCTCCGCGTAGAGCGCCCGATCCCACGTGTCGGGCACGCGCGAGCACGAGCTGCGGGGCGAGATCTTGGCGGAGAAGAAGGGCACCGAGCTCGTGGAGTCCGGGTCGTCGTCGACGCCGGTCGGCCCACTCACGGTGCGGAACCCATGGTGGGTGCGCTCGAGGAGGGCGTGCTTGCGCCCGCTGGCGTCCTGGAGGGGGACGGTGAGGCCGGGGAGGCCGTGCTTGCTCCCGACCGACTCGAGCGTCGCGGCAGCGAAGAGCTCGAACGAGGGGAGGGCGCCCTCTTGGTGGACGACCAAGATGTGGTCGGGCCCGACGCGGTAGAGCCACGCGCGGAGCTCTCTGCACGCCTGCGACACGAGCCTGTGCTGGACGGGCCTGAGATCGGGTGTCACGCGGACGAGGTAGAGCGCGCCGTAACGGGGTGGATGGTCGGGCTCCCCGTCCAGGCTGGCCGCATCCACCGCGAGGAACACGTGCCCGCCCTCCGGGTCGTCGTGGGCGCGCGTCGGATCGTCGATGGCGGCGATCGGCACGAAGTCCGCGAGCTCGCCGGCGAAGCGCTCGGGGCCGCCGAAGGGCGTGAGGTCTTCGGTGTCGACGACGTACCACGAGCGCCGTTTTCCTCCCGTGACGAGCGCGCGCATGCGCTCGGGGCGCCCGAAGAACGACACCGCCGCGCAGTGATGGAGCGGGCGCGTCGCGGCGGAGGTGAGCGCGCGCAGCGAGAGCTGCCGCTTCATCGGGGTGAAGTGCGGCGCGACGGCGGCGCTTCCGTCCAGAGCGATCGCGCCCCAGGCGTCGTCGGCGTGAACCGTCTTGTCCGGCTTCGGCCCCCACCACACGTCGATCACGGTGCTCGGCGTCAGACGATCGAGGACGAGCATGCCGCCGTCGCTGAGCGGCACCCAGAGCTGCTTGCGGATCGGCATCACGGCTTGTCCGCGCCGAACGCCGCCCACCGAGAACGAGAAGCGGCGGGTGACGACGAGGTCCGGGAGCGTCGCCTCGGTCAGGTAGCAGCGCTCCTCCGGCGAGGCGAGAAACCAGACCCGCCCGTCGCGATCGATGCGCACGTCGGGCGCGCGGGCGCCGAGCTCGCGCTCGTCCTCGAGGTCGACGAGCGTGCCCTCGGGCACGGCGTGCTCCTCGAAGCGCAGCGCCGCGGCGAGCGCGCCGGCCAGCGCGCTCGCCTCCTCCTCCCAGCGCCGCGCGTGCTCCGCGATTAGCTCCGAGTGGGCGCCTCGCTTGGCGCCGGTGTCGAGCTCGGGCAGCATCCGGCTCAACGACGTGGCGGCGCGCCGGCCCGCGTGGAGCGCCGCGAGGTCGGCGTCGGGCTCGCGCGCACTTGCGACGCGCGCTTCGAGCTCCCGCGCGAGCGCTGCGAGACGCATGGTGTTGTCGACGGCCTTCTGCGCGCCACCCACGAGCGAGAGCTGGCTCGGTGTGACCGCACGCACGCGTTGCTCAGCGCCGTCCCAATCACCGATGACCAGCGCGTCGAGCCCCTCATCGAGCCGCGCCTGCACCGCGTCGGCCTGCCGCTGTTCGAGCAACGCCACCGTCCGATCCATGAGGTCGCCCATCGCCGGGGTGCCATCCAG
>JAEZBP010000754.1 GCA_023427125.1 Pseudomonadota bacterium
CGCGCCAGGACATCGTGACCAACGGCACGATGATCACCGACGCGCACCTCGATCGTCTGGAGGCGTGTCCGTCGGTCGCGCTCCACATCAGCATCGACGGACCGCGCGCGATACACGACGAGCTGCGCGGCGAGGGCAACTACGAGAAGTCGGTCGAGACGGCGAGGAAGTGTGTCGCGCGGGGGATCAAGGTCGGGCTGAGCGGCGTCATCCTCAAGGAGTCGCTCGACCACCTCGAGCACCTCGTCTCGCTCGCCGCCGAGCTCGGCATCCCGGAGGTCAGCTTCCAGCCTTTCCAGCCCGAGATCAGCGGCCCCGAGAAGGACATCCCGCGCTTCTCGCTCCTGCGCACGCCCAAGGCGCGGATCATCGCCGCGCTCGAGCGGCTCGCCGCGCACGCGGAGCGGCTCGGCGTCACGATCTTCACCGAGTCGCTCTTCGGCGTGATCCCCGACTACCACGCGTTCGGGAAGCGGCCGATCCCTCCGGGCGGCTGCTACCTGCCGAGCAAGTTCGTGCTCGTCGACTTCCGCGGCGACGTGTACCCGTGCTTCTTCATGCGCAGCGACGCCGACCGGATGGGCAACGTCGCGACCGACGAGCTGACCGATCTTTGGCACTCCGCGCACCACGAAGAGCTGCAGACCCTCGCGCTCACCGAGCGGTGCCCCGGGTGCCTGGCCGCCTGCTCCGACGTCGAGACCTTCGGCGCGGTCGATCGCGCGGCCGAGGTCACCTACGCGGCGCCGGCGCCGGTGCTCTTGGCGGCGCACGACGCCGATCTCGGAGCGGAGCGAACATGAACGCACCCCTGCCGGCGCCCGAGAGCTCCGTGACGAAGGAGAAGGAGCGCCCGTGCGAGGCCTGCGGTCAGCCGGTGCGGCACCGGATGAGCGGCCGCGAGGCGCTCGAGACGGAGGCGTGCCCGGGCTGCGGCGCCGAGGTCCTGTTCACGAGCTTCGTGCGCATGGACATCGCGCTGAGCGAGTACTGCAACCTCAAGTGCCAGATGTGCAGGCGCCCGAGCGAGGCGCTCTTCATGGACGCCGAGCGCGCCAAGCGCGCGATGACCGAGGCCGTCCGCGTCGGGGTCGAGTACCTGAGCTTCTCGGGCGGCGAGCCCTTCGTGCACCCGAAGATCATCGAGCTGCTCGAGCACGCGTTCTCGCTCGGCGCGAAGGTGCAGATGGTCTCGAACGGGACCCTGATCCGCGAGAAGCACCTCGCGCTCCTGAGCCACCTCGACTGCCTCACGATCAGCGTCGACGGCACCGAGGCCGTGCACGACAAGATCCGCGTGCGCGAGGGGACCTACCAGCGGACGATGAAGACGATCCGCCTGCTCACCGAGCAGAGCGACATCCAGTGGGGCACCAACACCGTGATGCAGCGGGACAACCACCACTGCCTCTACGACAGCTTCAAGGCCATCCAGGCCATCGGCGGCTTCAAGTACGCCTACTGTGGCTTCAGCCACGTCGAGGTCGTGCCCGAGACGGCGCACCTCCAGATGACCCCCGAGGAGACCCGGCTCGCGTACGCGCAGATCCAGCGCATCGAGGAGGAGTGCAAGCGCACGAACACCTGGTTCAACGACCGGGAGATGCTGCTCGGCCACTTCGACACCTACGCGCAGAAGGACCGCCGCTACCGGCCGATCGACGGCTGCAAGATCCCGCAGAAGTTCATCGGCTTCTCGGATCACGGCTTCTACCTCTGCTGGCACCAGGGCCGGAACATCACGACCGAGAGCCTGATCGACGGGCTCAAGAGCGAGCTCGCGCGGGACATCGTGCGCGAGGGGCTCGAGAAGCGCTGCGTCGCGTGCAACTGCTTCAACTACTCGTGGGACGACGAGTGGAACCGCGGGATCATGGCGAGCGCGCTGGCCGGCGAGGACGTCGAGCAGGGGGTGGTCGCGCTCCGCGTGCCGACGCGCCTCAAGCTCGTGACGGGCGGGGCGGGCAACACGCTCGACATCGACGAGATCTGATCTGCGGGCCGCCCTTGAATTTCCGGGCGCGCCGGACGACCATGATCCGGTCCCCCCCGCTGTTGTTTGAGGAGGTCCCCCATGAGCTCGAGGGAGTCCCGCCGTTCACACGGCTGGCTCGTGGTCGTCGTCGCGCTGTCGATGGTATGGGCAGGCTGCAACCCACCGGGGCCACGCAGCCTACGTGACGGCGGCGGGGACGGCGCCGTCCTCGATCTCCCGGACGCCGACGGCGACGGCATCGGGGACGTGTGGGAGGGCCGGGCCGACAACGTCGACACCGACAACGACGGCACGCCCGACTACCTCGACGACGACAGCGACGGCGACGGTATCCCCGACAGCATCGAGGGCTTCGTGGCGCCCTCGACCGGGGAGCCGGCCGACAGCGACGGCGACGGCACCTACGACTTCCGCGACCTCGACTCGGACAACAACGGCATCCCGGACAGCCACGAGTCGGACGAGGACCTCGACGGCGACGGCCACCCGGCCTTCCGCGACCTCGACGACGACGGCGACTACCTGAACGACGTCGTCGAGATCGGCCCCAACCCCGCCACCCCCGTCGACACCGACGGCGACGGGATGGCCGACTACCAGGACATCGACAGCGACAACGACACGATCGGCGATCTCCACGAGTCGATCGCGGACACCGACGGCGACGGGACGCTCGACCGCTTCGATCAGGACAGTGACAACGACGGCTGGACCGACGCCGAGGAGGCGGGCGACACCGATCCTCGCACCCCGCCGATCGACAGCGACGGGGACCTGATCCCGGACTTCCGCGACACCGACTCGGACGGCGACGGCCTGAGCGACACCGACGAGCGCACGTACGGGACCAACCCGCGCCTGGCCGACAGCGACGGAGACGGCGTGAGCGACCTCGTCGAGATCGCCGCGTGCCCCGCCGGCGACGCCACCTGCGCCGGCGACGCCACCGACCCGACGTCGAGCCCCCGCTCGCGCGGCGACTTCGTCTTCTTCGAGCCCTACATGATGCCGCCGCTCCCCGCGCGCGACACCCTCGACTTCGCGACCGA
>JAEZBP010000764.1 GCA_023427125.1 Pseudomonadota bacterium
CGCCGCGTCCGGCGCCGCATCTTGATCGCTCGATTGCACGCTCGCGCACGAGGCGCAGAGCACGCTCGCGAGCGCGAGCCATCCCATCTCCCGCATCGAGCGCCAGAGTACACCCGGAGGCGCGATCCACTGAAACGTCGGGAGCGCTTCGAGCGCTCAGGGGTTGGCGCGGGCGGCGTCCCGCGCGAGCGCGACCAGCTCCCAATAGGGCGGCCGGCGATCGTGCTCGCGCCGGTAGGCCTCGACCTCGCGCTCGAGCGCGGCGCGGATCGCGCCATGCCGGGCCCGCAGCCAGTCGACGCGCAGGCCGACCGTCGCGCTCATCCCCTCGGGGATCGGGCCGACGGCGCCGAAGAGGTTCAGGAGCACGCTGTAGCCCTTCATCGCGCGCGCGACCGGGAGCTTGAGGTACTCGTAGCCGATCTCGTCGCCCGCCTCGGCGCCCTCGAGCATCGCGTCGAGCACCGCGTTGTCGAGGTGATCGGAGAAGAGCGTCTCGGGATCGCGCCACTCGGCCACCACGCGCATCTGCGGGTCGTACTCGAGATCGCTCGGCGCGATCGTCCGGAAGTGGCGCACGCCGAAGGCGCCGAGCCAGCGGGTGAGGCCCGCGCCCGACATGCTCGAGAGCCCGCGCCAGAGCGTGACCTCGTGCGGGGCGTAGGCGGAGGAGGCGACCTCGCTGCAGAAGACCGTGCTCGAGTCGCGGTGGTCCATCGCGAAGTCGTAGCCGACGTGCGGGCCCTGCGCGGTGCGCAGCGCGTCGCTGGCGGCGCGGTGCGCAAGCCACGGATCGGCGCGCACCCTCGGGTGGTCGGCGCGGATGCGGAGGACCGCGATCCGGAGCTTGGTGTCCTCGAGGTAGCGCTCCGCGCTCGTCGCGCCGAGGCCGCTCTCGATGTGCGACTCGATGACGGTCGGCGTTCCGTCTTCGGACACGTGCAGCAGCGCGACGTGCGAGAAGTTGCCCGGGAAGTCGTTGCCGCGCGCGATGAACGCGCTCGTCGGCGCGCCGCCTCGCGAGAGGAGCACGTCGCCGCTGTGCAGCCTGACGCCGTGGATCGTCACCGACGGCGCCTGCGAGGGCTCGTCGACGCCGCGCAGCAGCGCGGGCGCATCGGGCGCCTGGAGGAGGATCTCCTCGAGCGCCGCGCGGCTCCCGTAGAGCAAGCGATAGAGCGTCACCCGCGCCGGCCGCGCGTTCACGTCCCAGCGCCGGCTCGCGTCCTTCACCCGCTCGCGCAGGCGGCCCACCCGCTCCGCGAACGCGGCGGCGTCGGGATCGGGGCACGCGGCGACCAAGGGCGCGAGCTCGAAGAGCGCCCGCTCGGTGCGCGCGAACACCGGATCGTCGGGCGGCTGCCGATCGATGGCGTCGAGCTCCGCGTCGAGCGCGGCCAGGCCCGTCGCGATCGTTGGCGCGACCGCCTCGCACCCTTCTTCTCGCGCCTCCTCGAAGTCGCGCGCGAGCCGCTCCCAGAGCGCGTCCTCTCCCCACACGAAGGGAGCGCCCTCGGGCGCCGCGAGGACGGGCTGCCGCTCGGGCGTGAGGAGCGCGATCGCGATGGCGAGCACCACCACGATCGCGACGGGGAGTCGATAGCGCTTGAGCACGCGGCCGAGCTTACCCGCGGCCGCGGCTCACGGCGCGAGAATGCAGGTCGTGAACTCGACGCCGCTCGAGCAGATCACGGCGCCGCTCTCGGAGTTGCAGCAGTCCGCGCTCGTGGTGCACGACTCGCCGAGGTCGGCGAGGGTGCACGCGCCGCACTCCGCGGGGTCGCTGGTGCAGACCGAGCCGCCGAGGCCGTCCGCGACGCACGCGCAGCCGCAGCAGTCCGCGTCGGCCGTGCACGGCATCGCGTCCGCGACGCAGGTGGCGCCGCAGCGAAGGACACCATCGGCGCCGGGCGCGCAGACGCCACCGCAGCAGATGTCGGAGAACGCGCACTCCTCCCCGTCGGGCAGGCAGCACACGTTGCTCCCGCCGACGCCCTCCGCGCAGGTGATCGCGGGGAACGCGTCGACGCAGCACTCCGAGGTCATCTCGCACTCGTCACCGGGCAGCGTGCAGCTGCCGTCGCCCCCGATGCAGCGGCGCACGCCGGTCGACGCGGGCTCGCAGCCGGTGTCGCCGCCGCCGTTCGGGCAGCAGTTCGAGGTCGCACCGGAGCCGCCGCAGACCTCGCCGGCGGGGACGCACGAGCCCACGTTGGCGCAGCGAAGGATCGGCCGCCCGTCGGCGCTCGTGCCGGCCGCGTTGCACGCGCCCGAGCAGCACTGCGCGTCGGTCCGGCACGCCTCGTCTTGCACGAAGCAGCCGCCGAGCGGCTGGCAGGTCGGGGTGCCGGTGCCCATCGCGTCGAGACACGCGGTCGAGCAGCACGAGCCGTTGAAGCCCTCGGTGCCGCACGGCTGGCCGGCCACCGCGCACGCGCCGCTCGCCGCGCACACGCCGACCGTCGCGCCGCCCGGCCGATCGCAGACGCCGATGCAGCACTGGGCGTCGTTGGTGCAGAGCTCGCCGCTCGAGCGGCAGGCGGCCGAGCCGGCGCAGCGGCAGTCGCCCCCGGC
>JAEZBP010000788.1 GCA_023427125.1 Pseudomonadota bacterium
GGCGGGCGGCGCCGTCGATGGCGGCGAGGGCGACGGCGCCGAGGCGCGCGCGCGGCTCGCGTACGGCGAGCTCGATCGCGACGGAGACCGCATCCCCGACGCTCAGGATCGTTGCCCGCTCGACCGCGAGGACTTCGACGAGATCCAGGATGAGGACGGTTGCCCCGAGGAGGACGCGGACTCCGACACCATCGTCGATCCGCGCGATCGCTGTCCGCTCACCGCCGGCTCGCAGACCGACGCCGACTGCGCCGGCTGCCCCGAGCACGCGTGCATGGCCCGCTCGGGCGGCGCGATCGAGATCAGCGAGCGCGTGGAGTTCGAGACCGGCTCCGACGTGATCCTGCCCGAGAGCGAGGCGGTGCTGCGGGACGTCGTCGCGATCGTCGGCACCAACGCGCAGATCGTCCGGATCCGCATCGAGGGGCACACCGACGACGTGGGCGACGACGCGGACAACATGGACCTCTCGCGCCGCCGCGCCGCGAGCGTGATGCGGTGGATGACCGCGCACGGCATCGAGGCGGTGCGCATCGAGGCCTGGGGGTGCGGCGAGCTCCACGCGCTCCGCTCGAACGCGCGCGCGTCGGGGCGCCGCGCGAACCGGCGCGTGGAGTTCATCATCGTCGAGCCGCCGACGTCGGAGGCGCTCCGCGAGGGCTGCCAGCGAGCCGAGCCATGAGAGGCGCACGATGAAGCAGGGTGTGATCGGGATCGTGCTCGTGCTGGTGGGCGTCACAGGCGTGGCGCGCGCGCAGGACGCGGACTCTGACGGCGTGCTCGATCGGAGCGATCGATGTCGCAGCACGCCGGCCGGCGCTGCCGTCGATCCGGCCGGCTGCGCGAGCGTCTGCGACGCGCAGGCGGTGGGCCCGGACGGCTTCGCGCGGACGCTGCTCACCGAGCTCGGGGTCGGTGAGCTCGCGACGTTCGGATCGAAGACGCCGCCGCCCGCCGGCTATCATCCGCGCGGCAGCCTCGATCCGACCCTCCCGCGCGGCCTCGGCATCGTCGCGAACCCCGAGCGCGACGGCTTCACGGTCTTCGACGGCGACTTCGTCACCTCCGGCGTGCTCGAGGAGGGGTGGGGCGTCACGGTCCGCGACCTGAACCGCAACAACAGCTCGGCGACCGGCGGCGACATCTCCGGCTCGATCGTGTCCGCGACCTGCGTGCCGACGGGGCTCTGCGGCGCTCGCGGCGGCGCGCGCGTTCGATGGCAGGGCCGTGACGGCGTGACGGGCCTCTTCATCGAGCAGGAGGCGCGGATCCTCCACGAGGGGCTCGCCGTCATCGTCCACGTCCGGCTCACCAACAACAGCGCCGACGCGGTGGAGGTCTTCTACCTCCGCACGATCGATCCGGACGGCAACCACGTGCTCAACGGCGTCGCCCAGACGCGCAACACCATCGTGAGCCAGCTGCCTCCGCTCGGCGCGGGCCCCGAGGCGCTCGTCTCGGCGGTGCACGACGCGGCGCTCGACGCGACGATCACGAACGACGCCTACATCGCGCTCGCCTCGCGCCATCGCTCGGCGGTCGCCTCGCACGGCGGCGTCACGAACCGCAGCGCGCGCGACGCTCACGTGGGGATCTCGACCTTCGCCACCGCGGTGGGCGACACGCGCAACGCCAGCGAGTCGATCAACCTCGCGTTCCGCTTCGATCTCGCGGCCGGCGGCCGGGTGTCGTTCAGCTACGTGTACGTCATGGGCGCGACGCCCGCCGATCTCGCGGACGCGCTCGCGTGCGCGGAGGTCGACAGCGACTTCGACGGCGTGCCCGACGCGCTCGACGTGGACGACGACGACGACGGAGTGCCGGATCTCCTCGAGCTGCCCGCGTTCGCCGGCGATCCGGGGGCCGACAGCGACGGCGACGGCGTGGCCGACTGGCAAGACCCGGACAGCGTTCCCGGCGGCTGCGCCGACGTCGCCGTGCCGATCGGGGTGTGCGACGCGGTGCCGGCCTCGATCGACACCGACCGAGACGGCGTGCCCGATCACCTCGACCTCGACGCGGACGGCGATGGCGTCACCGACACCCTCGAGTCGGGCGGCGACGACGCCGACGGCGACGGGCGCCCGGACGCGTGCGTGGGGCACAGCGCGGTCGGAGGCTGCGAGAGCGCGCCGGGCGTGTCGTTGCTCGTCGCCTCGCTGATCGACACCGACGGGAGCGACGGGCCGGATCTGCGCGACCTCGACTCGGACGGCGACGGGATCGCCGACAACGACGAGGCTCACGACGTGGACGGCGACGGCACAGCCGACGTGCTCAGGGCGGGTGCTGACCACGACGGAGACGGCATCGACGACGCGTACGACCCCGACGCCTCGGGCGCGCCGGTCACCGTGCCGCTCGCGTCGTTCCGCGACGCGGACGGCGACGGAGTCGGCGATTGGCTCGAGGTGTGCGGCGACGCCTACGTCACCGGCGCCGAGGTCTGCGACACCGGCGCGCTGCGCGAGACGTGCTCCGCGGTGTGTTTGCTCGCCGGCATGCAGCCGTGCACCGACGACGCCCAGTGCGACTCGATGATCTGCGATACCACCACGCGCACCTGCGCGCCTTGCCAGGACAGCACGAGCGGCGGCGTGGACGAGGGCTGCACGAGCGATCGGCCCCTCTGCATCGCGATGAGCTGCGAGGTCTGCGACGACACCGCGAGCGGCGCGTCGGTGGACGAGGGTTGTACGGCCGCGCTGCCGGAGTGCGACGTCGCCATGCGAACGTGCGGCCCCTGCACGGATCCGATCTGCGCGTCCGACGCGGGCACGCCCGACGCGGGAACTGAGGACGCGGGCATGGTCCGCGCGGACTCCGGGACCGACGCGGGCGTCGATGGCGGGCTCGACGCGTCGACCGCGAGGCCGGTCGGCTCGGGCCTGACCTGCGCGGCGGGCCACCCTCCACGCGGAGGCGTCGCGCCGCTCCTCTTGCTCGCGTTGCTCGCGCTGATCGCGACGCGCCGCCGGCCCTGATGCCCTCGTGATCAATCCTGGCTAGCAGCTCCAGTTGTAGGCCGTGGAGATGCACGCGCGCCCGGTCGCCGGCACTAGGTGAATCTCGAGGTGGCCAAACCCACGGGGTGGGGGCCCACATCCCCAGAAGGCGCCCCACACCTCGACCTCCGGCTCGGCGGCGAGGCGCGCTGCGCAGTGCCCGCTGCTGCCATCATTCGATCGCGTCGCCCCACTCTCGAGACCGAGGGCGTCGGTGAGGGTGGTGACCTGCTCGGGCCGGAGCGAGGTCATGCACGTCAGCCCGCGGGTCACTTGCCCGCCTTGGCGAATGTTCTGGCACTCGACGAGGCTGAGGGACACGTCCTGCTGTGCGAGAAACCGCTCGACGTCCGCGGCGGAGCCATACTCCAGCGCGTCGCCGGAGGAACGCTCCACCGCTCGCTCTCCGCAGCCCGTCGCGAGCGCCAAGACGGAGAGCACCCGGGCCATGAGGCCGACCCTGCCCGCGCGCCACATCGCTCCAGGATAGCCGATGGAGACCGGCTCTACCGTCGCCATCGCTGGCCTGCGAGGTGCTCGGCGACTCTGTGGCGTCTCTGTGGCGTCTCTCCGCTCGTCAGAGAGCGTGAACCCTCCCGCCCGTACGTGGGACGCCGAGCGGAGCGGCTCCACGCTCACTGGACCCCGGAGACGGCAGCGCCGACCGCACGGAAGGGCCGCGGAGCTCCGCCCGCGCGCGCCAGCAAGCTCAGGGCTCGATCGGATCGACCCGGCAGCGGCCCTCGTCGCAGTAGGGCTCACCGACGGCGATGCAGTCGTACTCGCAGCTCGCGCCGCCGCGCTCGTAGGACGCGATCAGATCGGCGGCGTAGGCGGCGCACTCGGCGGCGTGCTCGGCGTTCACCGCCACCGCGCAGCCGAGCGGGCAGCCCGGGTAGATCACCGTGCACTCGGCGTCGCTCGCGCAGCTGTTCGAGTCCTCGACGTGCGCGTCGAAGTCGGCCTGGATCTGCTCGGAGGTGACGCAGCCCGTGGCGAGACACGCGAGCAAGAGGAGGCGTACGCGCATGCGATGGAGGATACGCCCGTGCCATCCTCCGGGCACCGATGCGCTTCCCCTTCCGCATCAAGATCGCGCTGCTGGCGGCGAGCTGCTCGGCGCTCCCGCTCGCGCTGGTCGGCTGGCTGCTGATCGACGTCAACGCGCGGGAGGTCGAGAGCGCGAGCCAGGCGCTCCAGCTCGCGCTGGCCGAGGACGTCGCAGGTGGGGTGGATGCGCAGGCGGAGCGGAGCGAGCGGGCCCTCCTCGGCATCGCGCGCGCGGTGACCGACGACGCGATCGCTCCCGACGCGCGGATCGCGCTCGCGCTGCGGCTCTTCGAGGGGGCGCCCGATCTCGAGGAGGTCGCGGTCTACGACGCGTCGGGCGCGCTGATCGATCGGCTGCGCGATCCCGAGGCCGCCGAGACTCGGACGCCCGAGCGGCTCCCTGCGTCGCTCCGGCCCGAGGAGGGCAGCGCGATCGCTCCGGCCGAGCGGGTGGACGGCGCGGTGCGCGTGCTCGTGGGGGTACCCCTCCGCGCGCACGATCGCGTCACGGGCTACGCGGCCGCGTCGGTCTCGCTGCTCCCGCTCCAGCGCGAGATCGAGCGGCTCTCGCTCGCGCATCTCGCGGGCGACGAGGGGGCGCTGCTGCTGATCGACGCGGAAGGGCGGGCGCTCGCCCACCCCGACCCAGGTCGACTGCTGAGGACCGCCGCGCCTGCCTTCGATCCGAGCTCGTCCTCGCACGTTCACGGCAGCGCGCAGCGGACCGACCCCGAAGGGCGCGCGTGGATCACGACCCGGGTGGGGCTCGCGCGGCGGCCCTGGATGGTCATCGCCGAGCTCCCGGAGGACGTGGCGTACGCCTCGCTCGCCGAGATGCGCCTCATCGTGCTCGCCACCATCGCGCTCGCGATCCTGCTGGCGGTGCTGGCGTCGTTCGTCTTGGCCAGGCGGCTCTCGGCGCCGATCGCCACGCTGGTCGGCTTCACCAAGGCGCTCGCCGCGCGCCGCTTCGACGCGCGCGTCTCGCTCGACACCGGCGACGAGCTCGCCTTGCTCGGCGCGGCGCTGAGCGACGCCGCGCGCGAGCTCGAGGAGTCCGAGGCGCGCGCCTCGGAGG
>JAEZBP010001148.1 GCA_023427125.1 Pseudomonadota bacterium
GCTCGACGCTGCCGGCGTCGCAGGCCGGGCCGCCCGCGCGCTCGATGCGGAAGCTGCCGCCGCTCGGCACCACGCGGAAGCCGAGCTGCTCCTCGAGGAGGAAGTGCGCGCAGTAGCGGAGCATCAGCGAGTGCGAGCTCTCTTGGCGCGCGCCGGTGCGCCGGGCGACGACGAGGCGCGGATCGCCTTCGACCCGCGCGCTCGGCTGCGAGGCCGCGTGCTGGAAGATCTCGAGGAAGTCCGTGTCGCGGCCGGCGAGCGCGCCGGGCGCGGCCCACGGTCCGTCCGCCGAGACCGCGTACTGGCAACCCGCCGAGAGGCGAACCGTCGTGGAGAGGCCGACGACGTGCTGCGTCCGCCCCGCCTCCCCCGCTGCTCCGGGCAGCGTGAAGCAAGCGTCTTGCGCGGCCGCCACGCTCGATCGATCGAAGAGCGCGAGGCCGAGGAGGAAGGCGAAGAAGACGGTGGGGCGCGTCATGGGCGCCTATCTTCGCCAGATCGGCGAAGCCCGCAACCGGGGTCGGCTGGCGGCGCTCGGAGCCGGTGATAGCTTTCCTGACTCTCTCGGACGGAACGGGGGCTCAGCCGCCATGATGACAGCCATCGGAATCACCCTCCTCGTCGGCGTCGGGCTCGGCGTGGTGCTCGGCGTCCCGCTCGGGCGCACCATCGAGCGCGTCCGGCCCGGCAAGGGCGCAGACAGGTCCGCTGATAAGTCCAAGAAGAAGAAGCCTCGCCCATGACCTTCGCACGCTTCCGGGGGACGGATAGCTACCTCACGAACGACGCCCTCGAGGCCGCGGTCAGCTGCGCGCTGGTGCTCGAGCGCCCCCTCCTCGTGAAGGGCGAGCCCGGCACCGGCAAGACCCTCCTCGCCGAGGCGATCGCCGAGGGCCTCGGGATGCGGCTCGTGACCTGGCACGTGAAGAGCACGACGCGCGCGCAAGACGGCCTCTACGTCTACGACACGGTCCAGCGCCTCTACGACTCGCGCTTCGGCGACGGCGACGTGGCCGACATCCGCCGCTACATCAAGAAGGGCCCGCTCGGCGAGGCGTTCGCGAGCGAGGAGCGCGTGGTCCTCCTGATCGACGAGGTCGACAAGGCCGATCTCGAGTTCCCGAACGATCTCCTCCACGAGCTCGATCGGATGCGCTTCGTGATCGCGGAGACCGGCGACGAGATCGCCGCCAAGCAGCGCCCCGTCGTGATCATCACGTCGAACAACGAGAAGGAGCTGCCCGACGCGTTCCTTCGCCGCTGCGTCTTCCACTTCATCGACTTCCCCGATCCGGAGCTGATGCGGCGCATCGTCTCCGTCCACCACCCGGAGCTCGGCGAGCAGCTCGTCGAGCAGGCGCTCTCGGTCTTCTACGAGATCCGCTCGATGAAGCGGCTGCGCAAGCGCCCGAGCACGAGCGAGCTCATCGACTGGATCGCCGTGCTCAAGAGCGCCGGCGTGGGCGCGGTGAAGCTCGACGGGAAGCTCCCCTTCCTCGGCGCGCTCCTGAAGAAGGAGCAAGACCTCGTCGCGCTGGCCGATCAGCTCTCGGGCGGCTCGCGCTACCGAAGCTGAGATGTTCATCCCCTTCCTCTACGAGCTGCGCGGGCGGGGCGTCTCGGTGGGGAGCCAGGAGGCCATCAACCTCGCGCGGGTCCTCGCGGCCGGCGTGCACGAGAGCTCGCTCGCCGGCTTCTACGAGGTCGCCAAGGCGGTGCTCGTCCACGACGAGAAGCACCTCGACGACTTCGACCAGGCCTTCGCCAAGCACTTCCAGGGCGTCGAGATCGAGGGCAAGAAGCTGCGCGAGGAGCTGCTCGACTGGCTGCGCGACGCGAAGGAGCGCGTCCGCGAGCTGAGCGAGGAGGAGCGAGCGCTGCTCGAGCGCTACGACCCGGAGGAGCTGCGGCGCCTCTTCGAGCAGCGCCTGCGCGAGCAGGACGAGCGGCACGACGGCGGCAACAAGTGGATCGGCACGGGAGGCACCTCTCCCTTCGGACACTCGGGCGCCGCGCGCGAGGGCATCCGCGTCGGCGGCGCGGGCGGCAACCGGAGCGCGATCCAGGTCGCGGGCGAGCGCCGCTATCGCGGCTACCGCGACGACGTCGCGCTCGATGTCCGGCAGATGGCGGTGGCGCTCCGCAAGCTGCGCGCGTTCGCCCGGGAGGGCGCCGAGGACGAGCTCGATCTCGAGGGCACCATCGACGCGACGGCGGCCAACGCCGGCGAGCTCGAGATCGTGCTCCAGCCTCCGCGCCGCTCGAACACCCGCGTCATCCTGCTGATGGACGTCGGCGGCTCGATGGATCCCTACGCGCACCTCGTGAGCCGCCTCTTCACCGCAGCCAAGAAGGCCTCTCACTTCCGCGAGCTGCGCTGCTACTACTTCCACAACTGCGTGTACGGCCGCGTCTACGAGGACGCGACCTTCACCCGCCCGGTGCGCGTGCGCGATCTGATCGCCGACGCCGGTCCGCACTACAAGCTCATCGTCGTCGGCGACGCGCTGATGGCGCCCTACGAGCTGCTCGCGGCCGGCGGCGCGCTCGACCTCGGCGACGACAACAAGGTCGAGGGCATCGTCTGGCTGATGATGCTCGAGGATCACTTCGAGCGGGCCTGCTGGCTGAACCCCGAGCCCCAGAAGTACTGGGGCGGCAACACCATCGAGTACGTCGCGCAGGTCTTCGAGATGTTCCCGCTCACGCTCGAGGGCCTCGGCGAGGGCGTCGCCCACCTCACCAAGAGCCGCGCGAGGCGCTGAGTTGGCTGTGCGCGCGCTTCGCGAGCGCGCGGCCTGAGCCTGCACGGACTTTCCGTCCGGTGGGCGCTACCCGTCCCCGGTGTCCAGCCGAGGGTGAACGCGTTCCACGTACGGCGGGACGAGATCACGCTCTCTGATCTGATCGCTATCGGTT
>JAEZBP010000003.1 GCA_023427125.1 Pseudomonadota bacterium
GGCACCGACGGCAAGACCATCGGCTTCGGCTCGCGCGACGCGCCGCTCGCCCCGGGCGAGAGCTACGCGCACCTCTCGGACGATCGCATCGACGTGAAGCTCACGAGCGAGCTGCGCGAGAACCCGCTCCTGCTCCTGCCGCCGGCCGAGCGGCGGCGCCTCGTGCGCGAGGCGTTCGCCGACGCGAGCATCGAGGAGCCGCCGACCCACGCGCTCCTGAGCGGCCAGCTCGGCCACAAGAACCGGCAGATCTTCGAGGCGCTGCTCACCGCCTACCGCGGGGATCTCTCTCGCGTGCTCGCCCACGTCCGGGTCGAGCGCTACTACGTCTCGCGTCGCTACCGGGTGGGCGTGGTGACCATCGGCCCCGAGATGGCGGTCGATGCGCAGGAGCGGCAGATCAGCGTGGACCGCTCGCTCGGAGCGCTGCCGGCCTCGCTCAGCGCGCTCTCGCTCTACGAGACGGTCGGCGAGCTGGTCGACGCCTCGGGCGGCGTCCTCGAGTACAGCGATCTCTTGAAGCGGCCGATCGACGCGTGGCGCTACTTGCTCTTGGCGATCGAGACCGGCGAGGTCTCGCTCAGCCACTCGATGCTGCCGCTCAACTCGGTGCTCGTCGCGAGCAGCAACGAGGTCCACCTCAACGCGTTCAAGGAGCACCACGAGTACCGGAGCTTCCGCGGGCGCCTGCAGCTCGTCCGGGTCCCCTACCTCCTCGACTACCGCGCCGAGCAGGGCATCTACGACGCGCAGATCGTCCCGCAGGTGCGCCGGCACGTGGCGCCGCACGCGACGTTCGTGGCGTCGCTCTGGGCGGTGCTCACCCGCCTGCGCAAGCCCCAGGGCGACGAGTACGACAACCCCAAGCTCGGCAAGCTCGCCGACCAGCTCAAGCCGCTCGAGAAGGCGGAGCTCTACACGGACGGCATCATCCCGGAGCGCTTCAGCTCGGACGAGGCGCACGAGCTGCGGGCGGGGCTCGACGCGATCCGCCACGAGTCGGACACCTGGCCGAACTACGAGGGCCTGACCGGCGCCTCGCCCCGCGAGATCCGCAACCTCTTGCTCGATGCGGCGCAGGACCTCGGCTACCAGTGCCTCTCACCGCTCGCGGTGCTCGAGCACGTGCGCGCGCTCTGCGACGCGAACGACTACGACTTCCTTCGCGAGAAGGCGGAGGGCGGCTATCACGAGCACGTGGGCTTCATCGAGCAGGTGCGCGGGCGGTGGCTCGATCGCGTGGACCGGGAGTTCCGCGAGTGCACCGGGCTCGTGGAGGAGACCCAGTACCTCGAGATCTTCGACCGCTACGTCACGCACGTGTCGTATTGGGTGAAGAACGAGCGCGTCTACAACCGGGTGACGGGGGGCTACGAGGACCCGGACGAGAAGCTGATGGCGAACGTCGAGGGCATGCTGGAGATCGATGCCGCTGCGCGCCACGCGTTCCGGCGCGATCTGATCAGCGCGGTCGCCGGGCACGCGATCGACAACCCCGGCGTCTCGGTGAGCTACACGAAGGTCTTCCCGCGCTACCTCGCGAAGCTGAAGGAGGCGACCTACGGCACGCGCAAGAAGCAGCTCGCCGGCATCGCGAACGACCTCCTCGTGGTGCTCTCGGGCGACGAGGCGGCGATCGCCTCCCTCGGCCGGGAGCGGGCCGAGCAGGCCAAGGCGACGCTCGGCCGCATGAGGGATCGCTTCGGCTACGCCGACGTCTCGGCGCGCGACGCCATCGGAGAGTTGTTTCGCCGGCGGTTCTCCGACTGAGAGCATGGGGTCCCGACGTAGAGCGGTAGGAGGGGCGTAGTAATGGAGATGGCTGCGGTTCAGATTTATCGGGTGGTTCCGCCGCGAGTGGACATGGTGGCCGCGAAGGCCCAGCAGCACTGGGACTTCAAGGATGAGGCCGGCCGGGTGTTCGCCCGCGCCGAGATCTTCGAAGGGCGCGAGCAGTGGGGCGTGCGGGTGCACGATCGCGCGCCCGAGCTCGGCGACGACGACCTCCTGCGGCTCATCGCCAAGCTCCTCGTCTGGCACGCCCGCTGTCCGACCGAGACGGTGGATGTCGTCCTCGGCCGCACCCACGAGCACCACACGCTGGTCAAGGTCGGCGCCGACTACGTCTGAGCGGCGGCCGCGTGCTAAGACCGCGGCGTGCGGCCTCGATTGCACGTCAACGTGGACCACATCGCGACCCTGCGGCAGGCGCGCGGCACGCCCTATCCCGATCCGGTCGAGGCCGCGCTGCGCTGCGAGCGCGCGGGGGCCGACGGAATCACCGTGCACCTGCGGGAGGACCGCCGGCACATCCAGGATCGCGACGTCGAGGTGCTCCGCCGGACGGTCAAGACGGTGCTGAACCTCGAGATGGCCGCCACCGACGAGATGGTCGCGATCGCCGAGCGGATCCGCCCCGACCTCGTGACCCTGGTGCCCGAGCGGCGGGAGGAGCGCACCACCGAGGGCGGGCTCGACGTCGCCGGGCAGCGCGCGCGCATCGCGAGCATCAAGGAGCGGCTCGACGCGGCGGGCATCCGGCTGAGCCTCTTCATCGATCCGGACGAGGCGCAGCTCGCCGCCGCGGCCGCGCTCGGCGCCGGCAGCGTCGAGCTCCACACCGGCGACTACTGCGACGCGGAGGGCGAGGATGCCCGGACCGCCGAGCTCGAGAGGCTCGCGCGCGGCGCCGCGCTCGCGAGGGAGCTCGCGCCGGCGATGAGCGTCGCGGCGGGGCACGGGCTCACGAGCCGCAACGTCGTGCCGCTGCTCGCGCGCGTCCCCGAGATCGTCGAGCTCAACATCGGTCACGCCCTGGTCGCCGACGCGGTGATCGAG
>JAEZBP010000051.1 GCA_023427125.1 Pseudomonadota bacterium
CGCGCGCGCGCTGCGCTGTCCGGGGTGCGGCGGCTGGCTCGATCAGGGCGCGCGGCGCTGCGGCTATTGCACGATCGAGCTGGCCGCGGTGCGCTGCTGGCGCTGCTTCGAGCTCGCGTTCGCCGGCAGCGCGAGCTGCGCGGCGTGCGGCGCGAAGCTCGGGCTCGAGGGGCACCTCGGGGCGACCGAGCGGCGCTGCCCCGCGTGCGAGGGCGAGCCGCTCCACCGCGTGGCCGTCGGCGATCACCGCATCGAGGAGTGCCTCGGCTGCGGCGGGGTCCTCGTCGATCCGGACACGCTCGAGTCGCTGACGCGGGTGACCGAGCTCGAGGCGGGCGCGCGCGTCGTGCGCGACGAGCCGGTCGAGCTGACGCCCTCCGTCGTGCGCTACCGCGGCTGCCCCGCGTGCGGCGCGCTGATGAACCGGCAGAACTTCGGCCAGCGCTCGGGGGTGATCGTGGACGTGTGCAAGCTGCACGGCGTGTGGTTCGACGCCGAGGAGCTCACCTGCGTGCTGGCCTTCGTGGCCCGCGGGGGCCTCGCGAGGCAGCGCGAGCGCGAGCGCGAAGAGGCCCGGCGCGCGCTCGCCGAGCGGCGCGTCGAGGCGCTCGCCCAGCAGAGCGTCTGGACGACGGGCAGAGCGGACGCCAAGGACACCTTCGCGGTGGACAGCGCGGCGGCGCTCCTGAGCGCGATCGTCGAGCTGTTCCGGTGATCAGAACGTGCCGCGCATGAACGCGACGCCGCCGCCTTGGGGATCGATCGAGAGATCGAAGGCGAACGAGGGTCCGGCCACCGGCGCGAGCAGGAGCTCCGCCTCCTCCCGGGTGGCGCGGCGCGCGCGCAGCTCGGTGCGCATGCGATCGTAGGCGGCCCAGCGCTGCTCGAGCGCGGTGGTGCTCGCGAGGGTGATGATGCCGCTGATCAGCGCGAAAGCGGGGCCGATGAAGATGAACGCCTCGAGCGGGTTGGCGATCGCGAAGTTGCGCGGCGCGAGGTAGGCCGGCACCACCGCGAGCGCGCCCGCGATGTTGAGCGAGCCGTCGACCATCCGCGCGATCCACGCGCGCTCGGCGAGCGCGCGCAGCTGGGTCTCGCCGTACTCCAGCCGCTCGAGCGAGGCGCGCTGGGGGTGCACCGGCATGTTCATGTACTCGATCGCCGGGCCGCGCGGATCGGGGCGCAGGATGAACTCGACGATCACCGTGCGGGCGACCGTCGTGCCGCCGAGGACGAACATGTAGTAGGCCATCGGCTCGACGCTCGAGTCGCCGAGCTCGAGCAAGAGCGCCCCGATCCCGATCTCGAGGCCGGCGCCGATCAGCGACATCACGGCGTTGCCGATGTCGGGCCCGCCGCTCGTCGAGAGGGCGGCCCACGTTCCGTCGAGCGCGCGCAGGCGGTTGGCGACCTCCATCTCCATCGGGTCGCCGCCGGGGTGATAGCCGGGGGGTGCAGGCACCCGCCCCTCCCCATAGCCCGGCGCCTCGGGCACGGACACGTATCCGTCGTCGGTCTGCCCCGCGGCGTCCGGTGCAGAGAGCCTCGGTGCAGGGAGCGTTGGCGCAGGCTGCCCCGTCGCCGCCTGTCCGGTCACAGGCTGTCCGGTCACAGGCTGTCCAGTCACAGGGTCGCCGAGGTTGCTGGCCGGCCCGCGTTGAGCGGCCGCGGCGACAGGGAGAGCGAAGAGAACGGCGAGGAGGGTGGCTCCTCTCATCATCGTCTGCATGATCACCCGCACGAGTGTAACGAGCCGGCGCGGCGCCGCATCAACTCGCAAGCAGTAGGCGCCACCGCACACGACAACAGGATGCGCCGGTCCCGAGCGCCGTTCACGGGTTGCGCGCGCGGGCGAGCTCGGAGAAGCGCCGGACGTGTCGGCTCAGCGCGAGCACGAGCGCGCTCCACCCGAAGACGACGGCGAAGCCGCTCGAGAGCAGGCGGGGATGCTCGGGCCCCATCGCGCCGGCGGCCGCCGCGCCGTACGCGAGCGCGGCGAAGCCGGTGAGCGCCGCGAGGGTCCAGCGCGCCCACCCGCGCCCGCGGAAGAGCTGCAGGAAGAGGAGCCCGAAGAGCAGGAGCTGCATCATCAGCGCGCCGAGCGGCGTCGCCCCGAGCGCCCCGAGGAGCAGCACCGCGCCGATCACGCTGACGCCGACCGCCACCGCCTGCCGGCGCCCGCGCTCGGCGCTCGCGTCTTCGCTCGCTCTCGGCTCCTCGACCGCGTCATCGGACACGAGGCGGAGGGTACGACGCGCGCGCCGCCCGTCCAGCGCTACGCGGGCCACTCGATCTGCGCGAGCCACCTCTCGAGAGGCCGCGCCTTGTGCGGCGCGACCTGCGCGATCCACGCCACGCGGCCCGTGAGGTGCGCGCGGAAGTCGGGGTGCTGCTCGCGGTTCTGGGTGGCCGGCCCGTGCCGCGCGCAGTTGACGAGGATGGCCTCGAGCCGCTCGAGCTCCTGGCGCGAGACGCTCGTCCCCGCGTTCACGACCACGCCGCAGAGCTCTTGCCGGGTGCTCGCGCGCATCACGCGGGTCTTGCGGTGCTGGATGGCGAAGCCCTCCTCTATCGCCACCGCGCACGCGCGCGGCAGGAAGCGATCGATGTCGCGCGCGAAGCCTCGGTCGCCCGAGAACGCGAGGTCGTCGGCGTAGCGCGTGTAAGTGGCGCCGAAGCGCGCGGCGAGCCCGCTGAGGCGTCGATCGAGCGCGAAGCACGCCAGGTTCGCGAGCGCTCCGGAGGTCGGCGCGCCCTGCGGCAGGTGACGGTCTCCGAGCAGGCGGCGCACGGCGAAGCGATCCATCCCGGCGGGCGGCATCGCGGCGAGCGCCCGGGAGGGCGTCTTGGTCGTCGCCAGCCCGGTGAGCGTGGCGCTGACCTCGCGCGAGTAGCCCGCGAGCGCGAAGATGCCTCGCAGCCGCGCCGGCGCGACCGACCAGAAGAACGTCGAGAGATCGAGCCGCGCCACGATCGCGCGCTCCGTGTGCGCGCGCGCGTGCTCGATCACCGAGCGACCGCTCACGAAGCCGTGCGCCGCGGGGTGCGGTGGGATGTGGGCGAGGACGCGATCGAGCAGTCGCCGCTGCGCGCTCCGCAGCGCGGGCTTGGGTGCCTCGATCAGGCGCGCGCCGCCGCTCCGCTTGGCGATCCAGCGGTAGCGATAGTGCTCGAGGCGAGGATCGGGCGCCCGCGCGTTCATGCCGTGCACGTCGGCGAGCCACTCGAGCTTCTCGATCGGCAGCTCGAGCAGCGCGGCGACGTCGCCGGTGGTCGCGAGCGGCGGCACGCCGAAGCGCGACGGACGCGACGCCGGCGGCGGCGCGTGCCAGACGCGGACGTGGAGCGCGCCCTTCTTCCAGAGGGCGCGAAACCCTCGCGAGCGCGCGATGGCCTCTGCGACGTCCTCGAGCTCACCCGACGCCTCGAGGGCCTCGACGAGCTCGCGCCCGATCCGCTGCGTCGAGGGGCCGTCCTCGATGGCGATCGCCGCGGCCATCCGCTTGGCGATCGCGGCCGGATGCCAGACGCCATCGAGCGCGGCGAGCGCGAGCCCGTGGGCGACGTCGCGCTTCCTCACCGCATCGACGCCGGATGAATGACGGCGGAGCTCCGACGATGCTCGCCTGGCGCGACGAATCCTGCGTGGTAGCGCAGCGGGCGTCGTGCGGTGATCGGCATGTGCTCGGACATCTCCCCGGGGTAGCCCCGGAGGGGTGGATCATCTCCACCGGCTCGGAGCTCCGCCGTCGCGCTCGAGAATTGCGCGCTCGCGAAGCGCGCGCCAGCCGACAACGTCAGCGCTCGGAGAGGAGATCGCCGGTGAACTGGAAGGCGAGCGCGATGTAAGGCAGGCCGCCGGGCACGGCGGCGCCGGGCCGGTAG
>JAEZBP010000068.1 GCA_023427125.1 Pseudomonadota bacterium
GCGGTCGCCCGGGCCGACGGGCTGCCTGAGGACGCGATCGTGCTCGAGGAGCGATCGACCTCCACCGAGGAGAACGCGCGCGAGGCGGCGCGCTCGATCGACGCGGCGCGAGTCGTCGTGGTGACCGACGCCTATCACGCGTTTCGCGCCGAGCGCGTCTTCCGGCGGCACTTCGCGTCAGCGGTGGCGGTCGGCTCGCGAGGCCCCCGCTCGGCGCGCGTGCGGGGCGCGCTCCGCGAGGTCACGGCGGTGGCCGCGTACGCGCTGCTCCGGCGGCTCTGATCACTCGATCGCGCGCAGGTCCGGGCGATCGGCGTCGCGCGAGAACACCGGCGGCGCTCCGATCGGCGCGTCGATCTCGATCGTCTGGCCGCCCTCGTGGCGCTCGCCGGTCCACACGTGGAACCAGGTGGCGCCGGCAGGCAGGTAGACGCTCCGCCGCATCGCGCCCTCCGTCGTGACGGGGGCTACGAGCAGATCGGGCCCGAGCAAGTACTGATCGGCGATCGGCCAGGTCGCGCGGTCGCTCGGGAACTCGAGCATCAAGTGGCGCACCATCGGCGCCGAGGACACCTGCGCTTCTTGCGCGAGCGCGCTCAGCTCGTCGGCGAGTGCGCCGTGGATCCGGGCGAAGCGGCGGAAGTGCGCGATGGTCTCGGCGTCGGCGTCCCAGTCGTGGTTGACGTCGCGACGGTTGCCCTCGTGGGTGCGCATGATCGGGGTGAACGCCCCGAGCTCGGTCCAGCGCAGGTAGAGCTCCTTCGTGCTCGGGCCGCCGCTGAACCCCGCGATGTCGTGCGTCACGTAGGGCACGCCGGCGAGGCCGAGGTTGATCATCGCGGGGACGACCGTGGGGAGGCCGTCGGCGTGAGACCACGTCGCCTCCTGATCGCCCACCCAGTGGATCATCGAGCAGCGCTGCACGCCCGTCCAACCGGAGCGCGCGAAGAGCACCCAGTCGCCGTCGGGGCGCGCTGCGTCCATCGCCGCGCGGTTCGTGCAGTGCCAGTCGAGGACGAAGCGATGGTGGTATGCGCCGGGATCGGTGCCGTCGCTCGGAACCGCGTCGAGCGGCGTCCACTCGCCGAAGTCGGCCATCCAGCCGTCGATGCCGAGCTCGCTCACCATCGCCGTGAGCTCGGAGCGGACGTACTCGACGCTCGCGTCGTTCGTGAGATCGGGGTGCGCCGACTCTCCGTTCGGCGCGATGAAGACGTAGGCCTCGCCCTCGGGATCGCGGAGCAAGAGATCTCCATCGCGCATCGCCGCGAAGTGATCGGGGAGCGCCGGATCGACGAAGGGGTTCGCGTACGCGAGGAAGCGAACGCCGTCCTCATGCAGGCCCGCGATCATGCCCGCGAGGTCCGGGTAGTGGGCGGTGTCGGCGCGCCAGCGATACTGCACGCCGAACCCTCCGCCGACGTTCATGCGCACGCCCGTCCAGTCCTGAGACCAGATCGCGCTGAAGGGGATCTCGGCGGCCTCGAGCGCCGCCACCTTGGCGAGCACCGCGTCGCGGCCGCCCTGCGCGCTGATCCACGTGCCCCACGCCCACGCGGGAGGCAGCGCGGGGCGCCCGACCTCCTCGCCGAGCTGCGACACCACCTCGAGCGGGGTCGGGCCGTGGAAGACCACGAGCTCGAGCGGCGCTCCGTCGATCACCTCGAGCCACGCGACGCCCGGGTCGGTGGCGCAGACGTCGGCCTCGACGCGGTGGTCGGTGCGCACCAGCACGCCGAAGCCGCGCGCGTCGAGGTAGTAGGGCATCGGAAAGTAGGTGGTGTGCGCGTCGCCGGCGAGGTCGCGTAGGCCGCCGTCTCGGCCGATCCCCTGCTCGGTCACCATCAAAGTTAGCGAGTGGCCTCGCTGGTCGGTCGCGTCGTACTGCTCGCCGAAGCCGTGGAAGCTGCCCTCCTCGTCGCAGCGCGAGGGGATCGCGATCGAGGTCGCGTCCGCGGAGTCGATGGCGAGGCGGACCACGGTCGTGCGCGGGCGCGCCCCGGGGCCGATCGTGAGGGAGGCGAGCCCGCCGCTCGCGTCGCCGTACTCGACGACGACGGAGCCTCCCTCCTCACGCGCACCGCGGTAGCGATCGAAGGCGCGCGCCGCCTCGTGGGTGCGACGAAAGGTCCAGATCGCCAGCGAGCCGCTCGCTCGCTCGTCGAACGTGCGCGCGATAGGAAAGACGCCGCTCGGCGTCGACCAGAGGGTGCGCTCTCCGTCGAGCAGCGCGACGCTCCCATCCTCGCCGACCACGACGCGCGTGCCGCCGGTGAGCGTGGCGTCGATCCCCTCGGGGGCGGGCTCGCAGCCGGACGCGAGGAGAAGGAGCGTGCTGATCGCGAGGGCGCGTGACATGTGGCGCAGCTTCGACCATCGCGCCACCGACGCCAAGCCGCGCGAATGCGTGGTAGAGGGCGACGATGCGGATCCACCACGTGCAGCTGATGATGCCGCGCGGGCGTGAGGACGAGGCGCTGCGCTTCTACGTCGAGCTCCTCGGCCTCCCGCGCATCCCGAAGCCGCGCGATATGCCGAACCCGGAGGGGGTGTGGCTCTCGCTCGGCGATCAAGAGCTCCACCTCGGCGTGCAAGACGGCGAGATCGATCGCGCCTCGCGCGCCCGTCACCGACGATCTCGACGCGCTCTCGTCGCGGCTCGCCGAAGCGGGCGTCGCGCTCGCGCCGTCCACCGAGGTCGCCGGGCTGCGCCGCGTGCACGTGCGTGATCCCTTCGGGAACCGCCTCGAGCTGATGGGGCGGTGAAGATCAGGGAGCCGCGTCGCAGAACCCGCGGTTGCCGCTGGTCCCGAGCTGCATGCAGGTCTCGCCCTCGTCGCAGTCGGTGCCGTCGGTCCGACACGGCGTCCTGCACTCCTCGCGCACGCCCACCTCGAACTGGATGCACACCGTGCCCGTCGTGCACTCGAGGCCGCGGTCGAGGCACGAGCTCCCGCGCGGGAGCGATCCTCCGAGGAGGCAGACGTTGGTCAGGTCGGCGCACCACTCGCCGCGTTCGCAGATGTACGTGGTGGCGGGATCGCAGCGCTCCATGCAGACCGACATCGCGGTGCCCGGGTGAGTGACGCACGCGAGGTCGGCCATGCAGTCGCCCGAGTCGACGCACGCCTCACCGATGTCGGCGGCGGTGGTGCACCCGGCGAGGAGCGCGAAGAGAGCGAGTGGGAGCGCGCGAAGCAAGCGTGTGGACAAGGAGATCCTCCGCCGCGCATTCGAGCGCAAAAGTCGGTGGCGGTCGAGTTCTCGTCGGGCTTTGCGCAGAAAGTGGACTCGGCAGATCCGTTGGGGCATCCCCTCGGACATGATGAACGTGGCAGGCATCGAACGGACTCGACTCTTCGTCGAGGGGGTGGGCACCGCGATCACTGCGGAGGTGACGCGGCGGAGGTCCGATCGGCTCGTCGTCGCACAGCCGCTGCCGTTCCTGCGCCTCGACACGCCGGTCGTCGCCGAGGGCGGCAAGCGGGCGCGCATCGCGCGGGTGGCGATCGCGATGGAGGGCGACGTGCCGCGGCTGATGCTCGAGCTCGCGCACGACGACGCGCCGCCGCTCGAGGCTCCGCTCATCGGCACCGAGGTCGAGCGCGAGGCGACGCTGCCGGGCTTCACGCCGGGGGTCAGCATGCGCCCGGCGCGCACCGACTCCACGGTGCCTTACGACTTCCAGCTGCGCGTGCGCGCTCCGCGCGTGGTGGCGGTGGCCGAGGCCTCGACGCGCGAGGAGCCGACGGTGACGGCGAGCGTCGAGCCGCCGCGCGCTCGGGCCGCGGCCTCAGGGAGCGAGCCGTGGTGGACGCGCCTCGCGCGCAAGCTCTCGATGCTCTTCGCGGTGCTCACCCGTCGCGCAGTCCCCGCGCTCCCGCCGGGCTGAGCGCCCGCTCAGCCGCGGTCCTCGGCGTCCGGGTTGATCGCGTAGGTGCCCACCAGCGAGGCCTGCGCGAGCACGTGGCCCTCGATGGCCTCGCGCACCCGAGGCCCAGTCAGCTCGCCCTCGATCGGGCAGCGCTCGACGTCGAGGGCGTAGAGCGTGAAGTGGTAGTGGTGGACGATGCTGTCGTTCCACGGCGGGCAGGGGCCGTCGTAGCCATAGTAGCTGCCCTTCATGTCGGGGTCGCCCGCGAACCAGCCGGTGTAGTCGTTGACGCCATGCCGCAGCCCGCCCGGCGCCTCGGGCCCGCGCTTGCCGCGCGGGGTGATCCCGTCGCTGTGCGCGCCCTCGACGATCGAGCTGACGTCGGCCGGGATGTCGAGGAGGATCCAGTGGAAGAAGTCGACCCGCGGCAGATCGGCGGGGACGACGCGCCCCTCCTGGTTCACGTCGTCACCGCGGCTCGGCACGTCCGGGTCGTGGCAGAGCAGCACGAACGAGCGCGTGCCCTCCGGCGCCCCCGACCACGCGAGGTGCGGGCTCGTGTTGGCGCTGAGCTCCACGTGCTGCTCGGGGTGATGCTTGCCGAACGCGTTCTCGACGGGGATCGGATCGCCATTCACGAAGCTGTCGCTCCAGAGCTTCATCGCTTCTCCTTTTCCGGCGCTCGCGCGCATGAGCCCCGTGTATCGCATCGAGAGGGCCGCTGACGCAATGCGTCCGGCGGAGGGGGGCTCGGGATGGGAACGTGATCGCGAGCGTGAGCCTGATCGCGATCGTGAGCCTGATCGCGATAGTGCGGACCCCACGGCGCGACCCAGGCGTCATCCGATCCGATCGATGTGGACCCGCCCGCGTCCTGCGCGGCGCAGCGGATCAGCGAGTGTCGATCGTGAAGATCGCGACCTCTCGGCCACCGGGCTCGATCTCGACGGTGCGGCTGATGCCAGGGCTCTGGCCGTATGGCCGCACCTCGACGACGTGTCGCCCCGGCGGGAGGCGCAGCGACATCGGTGGGCTACCGTCGACCGCGCGCCCGTCGATGCGCACCTGCGCCCAGGCGTCGTCGGGGAGCGAGCCACCCCTCCGCGCGCTCACCATCCAGAACAACGTCGTGGTCGGCTTCCCCTACTTCGTCAACGGCCCGACCCGGCCCTTCAGCGCCGGCTCCGCCCCGGCGGTGAAGACCTTCTCGGGCAACCTGGCCTGGAACGTCACCGGCTGCCCGAGCGGCTCCATCTGCAGCCAGAACCCGAGGCTGCCCAACATGACCCTCGCCAGCTTCGACGGAAACCCGCTGGCCGGCAGCCCGGTCATCGACGCGGCGCCGCCCATCACCGCGGTGGTCGATGACTTCCTCAACCGCCCACGCCCGGTCGGCGCGGGCCCTGACATCGGCGCCTACGAGGTCCAGACGCCCTGAGCTAGCCCGGATTATTCACGAGTGCGCCGTGTCACACCGCATCTCGCCGGAAGCATTGGCCGTACGTCCGATGCTCGCTCGTCACGTAGAAAGACTACGCTCCTCGCTGTGCTTCGGGCGTGCGACCAAGCCTCCTCGACGAACCACGGCCTGCCCCTCCTGGCGCCCTCGTGCATTATCCGGGCTAGGCATGCGTGCTGCATCGCTCTCTCTCCGAGAGGACGCAGTCATGTTTCGAGCGATAGGGAAGTCGATCCGCTTCGTGCGCCACCTGCGAGAGCACGACGTGCGCAGCTATGTGCAGGGCTACCTCGACG
>JAEZBP010000085.1 GCA_023427125.1 Pseudomonadota bacterium
CGCGCGGCGGCGGCGCTCGCGTCGTCGTCCTGGCCCGCCACCTGGTAGGCCAGCGTGCGGCGCGCCGGCGAGAGCGCGCGCTCGGGCATCCGCACCATCAGCTTTCGCGTGCGGCCGAAGACCTTCCAGTGGATGAAGCGCGCCGGATCGCCCGGCGCGTAGCGGCGCAGCTCCACGCGATCGCCGTCGTCCACGCCCATCGGGTGCGGCCGCTCGTCGCCGCCCGAGTGCGAGACCAGGAGCGGCGACTCACCGCGCTTGCCGGCGTGGGGTAGCACCGTGAGCTCCACCGGATCGCGCTGCCGGATCGCGAGGCGCGCGAGCCCGAACGCGTCTTGGATCACGATGCGCCGGCGCACCCCGCGCACGTGCCCGCGCTCCTCGAGGCGCACCTCCTCACGCAGGCGACCGCGCTGCTTGGTCAGCGCGACCGAGGCGCGCGCGGGCGCCTCCCAGGTCCACTCGATCTGCACGAGCGGCAGGAAGAAGAGCGAGGGCGCGGTGAAGCCGGTCGGCAAGAGGCGTCCAGTCTCGAACGTGCGGCGGTCCACCTCGGCGTGGCGCCGGCCGCGGGTGGCGAGCTTGACCCACGAGGCGCCGATGAGGACGGCCAGGAGCGCGAGCGCGACGAGCCCGAGCGCGGCGAAGCCCACCACCAGCCACACCAGATCGAGCCGCGGGAACGCGAGCCACTTCAGCCCGGCGCCGGCGCCGCACGCGACGAGCGCGCCGAGCGGCGTGATCGGGATCCAGTCGGCGACGCGGCGCAGGATCCGCCGCGCCCCTCGACCCCAGCGAATGATCGGGGCGCTGCGTCTCACCATCAGAGGCCGCAAGGTGACACCCGACCTCTCGCGATGCCAGAGAGCGGCGGGCCCGGAGCAACCGCGGTCCTCCGTCCCTCATTCCGGGGCATGGGTCGCTCGGCTCGCGGGTGATATGCTGCGAGCATGTCCGAGCCGGCGCTGGCCCTGATCCCGTACGCCGACTACCTCGCGATGGAGCGCGAGAGCGGCCTCAAGCACGAGTACCTCGATGGTGTCGTGCGCGCGATGGCGGGCGGGACCATCGAGCACAGCCGGCTCGCGTCGCGCTTCGACCATCTGCTCCGCATGGCGCTGGCGGGCCGCCCCTGCGAGGCGTTCTCGTCGGACGCGAAGATCCGCATCGACGCCTCCAATCGCTCCACCTACCCCGACCTCTCGGTGGTCTGCGGACGTCTCGAGCGCTCGGAGCAGGACCCCGAGGCGATCACCAATCCCATCGTCCTCGTCGAGGTGCTCTCGGAGTCCACCGAGGCCTACGACCGCGGGGAGAAGTTCCGACACTACCGGCGCCTGACGAGCCTGCGCGAGTACGTCCTCGTCTCCCAGCACGAGCCGCTCGTGGAGGTCTTCGCGCGCGATGGCGACGCGTGGCGGGTCTATGACTACGGCCCCGGCGACACGATCCAGCTCCCCTCGGTGGGCGCCTCGATCGCCGTCGACGCCCTCTACGCCGACCCGCTGACCTCCTGAAGCACCCGTTTGCCGGCCGGAGGGCGCTCGGGTAGCCTGCCGCGCGATGACGATCCGGGACCTCGGCTACCGCGCGTACCAAGGCGAGCTCCGCCCTTCGTCCAACAACGTCTGGGTGCTCACGCGCTACGGCATCGCGCGCATCTGGGGATCCTGGGTCAACCGCCTCGCCGTGTTCGGCACCGTGCTCCCGCTGCTCGCGATGATCGTCATCGCGCTGGTCCGGATGGCGCTGCTCGGCGACCGCGAGATGCCGCCGGTCTCGGCGGACGAGGCGGGGCAGGTGGCGTGGTTCGCCGCGCCGCCGGCGGTGTGGCTGCGGACGCTGACCGGCATTCAGTTCTGGTTCGTCGTCACGGTGGTCACGCTGCGATCGGGGGCCGGCGTGATCGCCGAAGACTTCACGAACCGCGCATACCAGTTCTACTTCTCCAAGCCGGTGACGCCGCTGCAGTACATCGTCGGCCGCGCGGCGGCGCTGGCGATCTTCCTCTTCGCGCTCGTCGCGATCCCGACCGCGATCCTCGGCGTGGTCCTCGCGGCGGTGGGGCCCGCGGACCAGCTCTTCGAGAACCTCGGCCTCGCGCTCCCCGCGCTGCTCGACGCCGCGATCATCGCCGTCACCTGCGCAGTCCTCTCCATCGCGATCTCGGCGCTCAGCAAGAGCCGCGCGCTCACCATGATGGCGTGGGGCGTCGTGCTCTTCGTCCCGGCGGTCCTCGCCTCGCTCATCGAGGGGATCACCGAGCACGAGTGGGGGTGGCTCGCGTCGCCGGCCGGGCTGCTCTGGGTGACGGGCGACTCGCTCTACAAGGTCCAGCGGGACTGGGATGAGCTGCAGTGGTACTACGCGGCGCCTCTCTTGGCGGTGCTCACGGTCGGCGGCGCCTACCTGGCGCTGCGGCGAATCCAGCAGGCCGAGGTGATCACGTGAGCTCCTCGACGGAAGAGTCGGCGGCGAAGAAGAAGCTGTCGCGCGACAAGAAGCGCCGCGAGCGGGACGAGGACGACGAGGCGCTGAGCGTCTCGCCCGACAAGGCCTCGATCCGCGCGGTGCGCGTCTCGAAGTGGTACGGCAAGGTCACCGCGGTCGCCGACGTCTCGCTCCACATCGGGCCCGGCATTTGGGGCCTGCTCGGCCCGAACGGCTCCGGCAAGACCACGTTCATGCGGATGATCGCCGGTCAGATCACGCCGAGCGTCGGGCAGCTCCTCGTGTGCGGCGAGCCGACCTTCGGCAACCCGAACGTCCTGCGGCGCATCGGCTACTGCCCCGAGTCGGACTCGCTCTACGACGAGCTCACCGGCCTCGAGTTCGTGACGGCGATGGCCAAGCTCAGCGGCTACAGCGGCGAGGGCGCGAAGAAGCGCGCCAAGGACGCGCTCGAGGAGTTCGGCCTCGAGGAGGCCATCCACCGCAAGATGGGCGGCTACAGCCGCGGCATGCGCCAGCGCGCGAAGCTCGCGCAGGCCGTCCTGCACGAGCCGGACGTGCTGATCCTCGACGAGCCGCTCACCGGCACCGATCCCAGCTCGCGCCAGCAGATCCTCGACGCGCTCCGCGCCCGCGCGACCAAGGGCGCGGTGGTCCTCTTCTCGACCCACGTGCTCCACGAGGTCGAGACGCTCACCGATCGGCTCCTCCTCATCGCCCGTGGCCAGGTCGTCGCGCAGGGCGGCATGCAGGACATCCGCGAGCTGCTCGACGAGCACCCGCACCACATCCGCGTGCAGTGCGACCGACCGCGGGATCTCGCCTCGGCGCTGCTCGCCAACGAGAAGGGCGTCGTCGCCCTGCACTTCCCCTCGCCCGATCTGCTCGAGGTGCGCACGTGGCAGCCCGAGGAGACCTACCAGGCGATCGCCGAGCAGATCGTGAAGGGCGGCTATCGCTGCCAGTCGATCACGAGCCCTGACGCGACGCTCGAGGCGCTCTTCCACTACCTGGTCGAGCGCGCGAACCGGGGCGCCGGCAGCGGCGCCGACGCGGGCGCAGGCAGCGTCCGCACCCTGGAGAGCCGCGCGGAGAAGAGCGCCTACCAGCAGCAGCTGACCCCCGGAGCCGGATCGTCATGAGCGCACCCCCTGCCCCCTCGTTCTTCTCCGGCGTGGGCGCCGTCGTGCAGCTCACGCTCCTGCGCACCCTGCGCGGTCGCAAGCTCCGCGTGGCCGCCATCGCCACCCTGGTCGTGCTCCTCTTCCCGGCGGCGGTCGCGCTCCTCGAGGAGGACGCCGACGCGGCCGCGGTGGTGCGGGGCGGGATCGACTGGGGCTTCTTCCGCCTGCTCGTCTTCCTCCTGCCGGTGCTCTTCACCTCCGGCATGATCGGCGAGGAGGTCGAGAACCGCACGCTCCACTTCCTGACGATGCGACCCATCTCGCGATCGGCGATCGCGATCGGCAAGTACATCGTCGGCGCCGGCGCGGCGCTCGCGGTGACGTGGGCCGGCATCATCCTGCTCCACGTGGTCGGCTTCGCGACCGAGCCGAGCCTGATGATCGAGGAGCTCGGAGACACCGCGCGCGCCGGGGGCGCGGCGTCGCTGCTCATCCTCACCTACTCGGGGATCTGCCTCTTGTGGGGCGCGCTCACGCCGCAGGCGGCGGGCATGATCTCGGTGATCCACCTCGGCTTCTTCGAGTGGTTCATGACGCTCGTCCCCGGTAGCCCACGGCTCATCTCGATGAACCACCACGCGCGGGAGCTCGGCGGGCTCGAGCGAGCGGGCATCGCCGAGTGGGTGCCGGACCTCGAGCTCTCGACCTCGGCCGCCGTCGTGGTCGCCGTGTGGCTGACCTTCACCGCGCTCGGCGTCCTGGTCGTGCAGATGTCCGAGCTGCGCTACGGCAAGGCGTGAGGGCCGACAGCCACATCAGCGTCGCGCGCGCCGACGTGAGGAGCGGCGAGCTCACCCGGCACGTCGCGCGCCGCTACGAGTCGGGCCAGCTCTACGCGGTGTCCACGGGGCTCGGCCTCCCGCGCACCTGGCACATCTCGACCGGCGCGGCCTTCGCCGGCGTGGAGAAGGCGATGTCCGCGCCGAGCGCGGAGAGCCCGACCGATCGCCACCCGACCGACCGCCTCAAGGCGATGGTCAACGAGGCGCGCACCGCGCTCGCCGATCGCTGCGACTGCCTGGTCGAGCGCATCCTGCCCGACGCGACGCTCGCGCTGCTCATGCTGGCCGACGGCCAGCTCCACGTGATGTCGGTCGGCCCGGGCAGGGTCTACATCCAGCGCGCGGGCCGACCCAAGCGCCTGACCTCGCGCGACGACGTCAAGGGCGGCCTCCTGCGCGCGCGCCCCTCGGTGTGCAGCACCCCGCTCGAGCCGGGGGACCTCGTCCTGGCCGGCTCGGTCACCGCGTTCTCGATGGCCTCGATCGCCAAGGCGATGAGCGTGCTGAGCGCCGACCCCGACACCGCCCCCGCGATCCTCGCGAGCCTGCTCACCGAGCCGGCCGCGAAGGCGGGCGTCGGCGCGGCCGCGGTGGTGCTTCGCGTGCGCTGAGAAACGTCCTCAGAACACGCACTCGCCGCTCGGGGCGCAGCGCAGGCTCGGGTCGATCATCTGGCAGCCGCTGTCGCCGCCGAGCAGATCGCAGCGCGGGGCGCACACGCCGAAGAGGCTCGACCAGCACACCGTCGGCAGCGGGCCCGACGCGCAGTCGCCGTCGCGCGCGCACCGGCAGGCGAACTCGTCGGGGATGCCGTTGCCGTTGTCGTCGACGCCGTTGCAGCACTCGTCGACGCTGCCCGCGAAGGGCGTGCAGTCGCTGTCGGCGCAGTCGCGCGGGCCATCGCAGTCGTTGTCTCGACCGTCGGTGCAGAGCGCGATCGTGCCCTCGGCCACCGTACAGATGCCAGCGTCGAGGGGCGGCGGCGGGCCCGCGTCGATCCCCGCGTCGAAGGGCGGCAGCCCACCGTCGCCCGGGTCGCAGGCCGGCGAGCCGGCGCAGTCGGGGTCGACGCAGTCGATCCGGCGATCACAGTCGTTGTCGACGCCGTCGAAGCAGATCTCGCGCGAGGGCACGCAGCAGCTCGGATCGCTCGCGCAGCTCGGATCCGCGCAGTCCGGGAGGCCGTCGCAGTCGTTGTCGATCCCGTCGAAGCAGAGCTCCCGCGAGGGCACGCAGCAGCTCGGGTTGCCCGCGCAGCTCGGATCGGCGCAGTCCGGGAGGCCGTCGCAGTCGTTGTCGACCCCATCGAAGCAGAGCTCCGGCGAGGGCACGCAGCAGCTCGGGTCGCTGCCGCAGTCCGGGTCGAGGCAGTCGACGCGGCCGTCGCAGTCCTCGTCGAAGCCGTTGTCGCACTGGGTCTCGGACGGCGAGCACCCGCCGCACTCGGGGGTGACCGCGCAGGTCGGGTCGTCGCAGTCGACGAGCCCATCGCAGTCCTCGTCGAAGCCGGTGCCGCAGATCTCGAAGGGCAAGCACACCAAGCAGATCGGCGTGCCGGCGCACTCGGTGTCCATGCAGTCGGTGCGGCCGTCGCAGTCGTCGTCGCGGCCGTTTCGGCAGCTCGGGCCGGTCTCGCTCGGCGAGCAGCCGGTGCGGCAGAACGGGTCGAAGAAGCAGACCGGATCGTCGCAGTCGGCGAGGCCGTTGCAGTCCTCGTCGATCCCGTTGTTGCAGCTCAGCTCGAGCGGGAGGCACACCGCGCAGAGGGGCGAGCCGGCGCAGTCCGAGTCGTCGCAGTCGAGCGCCCCGTCGCAGTCGTCGTCCCCGCCGGTCCGGCAGGTCTCCCCGGGCGCGCACACGACGCCCCGCCGATCGCGCGCGCA
>JAEZBP010000106.1 GCA_023427125.1 Pseudomonadota bacterium
ACGTCGTCCTGCGCTGCGCGACGCTCTTCGACGCCGCGCAGATCGAGGCGGCGCTCGGACCGCGCGGCGCGCCGGGCACGCCCTGCCTCGCGCTCGGCGCGCGCGGCGGCACGCTGGTGCTCGACGAGGTGGGCGAGCTCGCGCCCGATCCGCAGGAGCGCCTCCTCGACGTCCTCGACGCGCTCGACGGAAGCGCGCGGCTCGTCGCCACCACGCACCTCGATCTGCGGGCGCTCGCCGAGCGGGGCGCGTTCTCGGAGGTGCTGGCCGACGCGCTCGAGGGCGCGGTGGTGCCGATCCCGCCGCTGCGCGAGCGGCCCGAGGACATCGTCCCGCTCGCCGAGCACTTCGCCCAGCAGGCCGGGGCGACGGCCCGGCTGAGCCCGAGGGCGCTGGCTCGCCTCCGCTCGCACCCCTGGCCGGGCAACGTGCTCGAGCTGCGCAACGCGATGGAGCGCGCGATCAAGCTCGCCAACGGCGGCGAGATCCTCGCGGAGCACCTCCCGTCCGACAACCTCCCGGTCGCGACCGGCGAGGGGCGGCTGCGCGAGCACGTCGACTCGGTGGAGCGGGACGCGATCGTGAAGGCGCTCGCGGAGGCCAACCACAACCAGACCCACGCGGCCCGCCGGCTCGGCCTCTCGCGGCGCGCGCTGATCTACAAGATGGAGAAGTACGGTCTCAAGCCGCCCCCCGGGAGCATCCGCCCTCCGAGCCGGCGCTGAGTTGGCTATGCGCGCGCTTCGCGAGCGCGCGGGCCGAGCTGCGCGGCACCGACCAGTGGGCGCTTCCATCCGACGAGCGGCGACTCTGCGACAGCTCTTGAGTCGGCGGCTCCCAGCGCGCCGACGGGCCATCTCGGCACGCGCGACACGTCGGCAGAGAAAAGGGCCCTGCAGCGGTCGCTGCAGGGCCCTTTGGAAATTAGAGACGGCGGCTCGCAGGCGAGGGGGGGGACCGCCAGGCTGAGCCACCGTCCGAGCTCCCCTATTGCCAGCGGCGTGCCACTCGTCTCGTGGGGAGACCGAGGCTCCCGGAGGCGTCCCCCGTTGCGGGGTTGAACGCTCCCATTTCATTGTTGGAGGCGCGCTACTTGATGACGCGGAGGTAGGGAGGGAGGCGGCGCTCGCCCTCCGGCTCGGCGCTCTCGGTCGGCCGGTCGGCGCTCTCGGACGCGCCGCCCTCGATGGCGCGGAGACCGTGCGGAGCGGGCGCATCGCGCTTCTTCGCGGGCGGCGCCTTCTTCTTGGGCTTGGGCTCCTCGCCTCGCTTCACCGCCTGCTCGACCTCGGCGGCGATCTCGGGCGGCATGTCCTCCGCCCAGACCATCCCCATCCCGTCGTCGCCCCAGAGCGCGAAGACGGCCTCCCACGGGACCACCACGGTGAAGGGCGCGCGGTTGAACGAGAGCGTCCCGAACACGCCCTCGTCGTCCACCCGCAGATCGGGGATCGGGATCGGTAAGTCGAGCCCGACCTGCAGCACGAGCTGCGGCTGATCGGCCAGCCAGACCGGCACGGCGACGTCGTCCCGCCGCGGGTCGAGGTAGACGAACACGCTCCCCCTCAAGAGCAGGGCGCGCGCCACATCCTTCTTGGGAGGAGGCGTCTCGCGCTGAGCCACGACGTTTTCCTAGTATGCGGGGCCAGCGCGCGCCAGGCGGGCTTTTTTCTGTCGCGCGAGTCCCAACTTCCGGCTATCCAGTCGCCGCGTCTCGCCTGAGATACGGAGGTCGCCGTGATGCGGTGGTTTTACTCGACGTTGTTGGTGCTCGTTGGAACGGCTGCGGCAAGCGCAGCCTCGGCTCAGGCTCCCGCCGCGGCAGCGGCGCATGCGGAGGACGTGGCTACCCGCCACACCGAAGACGACGTGCGGCTCAGCCTGACGGCCGGCACCGCGCTCGCGTACGGCAACGCGCGCAACATCGCCGTCAACCTCGGCGGCGAGTTCGTCCTGCGGCTCGGCCAGCACTCGCTGGCGGCCAACATCGGCTGGATCTTCGGCTTCGCCTCGCTCCGCGACGGGGCGACCAACGAATTCACCGACTGGGACTCGTCCGCGAACAACCTGACGTGGAAGCTCCGCTACGACGCCTTCCTCAGCGACGACGACGCGCTCTTCGTCGTGCACCACGGCCGGCGCGATCCCTTCGCCCTGCTCCGCCCGCGCATCGGCTTCCAGGGCGGCTACATGCGCAACCTGGTGCGCGAGGACAAGCACCGCTTCTGGGTGGAGGCCGGCTACGACTTCACCTACGACCGCTTCGGCAACACCGCGGTCGACGTGGGCGGCGGGCAGATCTCGACCGACCGCACGCTCCACTCGCTGCGGCTCTACGTCGGCTACGACAACCGCCTCAACGACGTGCTGACCTACACGACGGGCCTCGAGGCGCTCATGCGGCTCGACCGCCCCGAGCACTGGCGCTTCGAGTGGATCAATCAGTTCCGCTCGAAGCTCGCCGACTGGCTGCAGGTCTCGCTCGACGTGACCGGCCGCCTCGACGCGCTCCCGCCCGGTCAGGCGGAGGCGTGGAACGAGCAGCCCGGGCAGCCGGTGCAGATGTTCGATCTGATCGCCACGCTGAACCTCGTCGGCAACTTCGACCTCCACACTCCGCCCTCGGAGGAAGAGGAAGAGGAGGAGGACTGCCCGGTGTGCCCCGAGCCGACCTGCCCCGAGCCGGCGGTCGATGACGCTCCGGCTCCCGAGGAGCCCACCGTGGACGCGGCCGCGGGCGAGCCCGCCGCGGAGGAGCCGGCGCCGGAGCTCGCGCCCGCCCCGGCCGAGTAGTGCGCGCAGGCGCGCGCC
>JAEZBP010000126.1 GCA_023427125.1 Pseudomonadota bacterium
GCGCTCGACTTCGAGCGGCTCCGCGTGGGCGTCGGCGGCCACGTGATGATCGACTTCACGCTCGGCTACGTGCTGCCGTTCACCTTACGGGTCGGCTACGCGCGCGCCCAGCCAGCAGAGCCTCAGATCTCCATCACGTCGCGCTCCTTGCGCGCGACGATCTCGTCGGTCTTCGCGGTGCCCTCCTGCACGAGGGCCTCGAGCTTCTTCATGCCGCGCTCGACCTCGTCGGCGCCCGCCTCGCCTTCCTTCTCGAGCTCGGCGAGCATGTCCTTCGCCGAGTGGCGCGCCGCCCGGATCGCGACCCGGCACTTCTCGCCGTAGTCCTTCGCGACCTTCACGATCTCGCGGCGCCGATCCTCGGTGAGCGAGGGGATCGGGATGCGGATGATCTCGCCGTCGTTCTGCGGGTTCAGCTCGAGCGGCGAGGTCTGGATCGCCCGCTCGATCAGCGAGATCGAGGAGCGATCCCAGGGCTTGATGACGAGCAGGCGCGCCTCCGGCACCGTGACGCTGGCCATCTGGTTGATCGGCGTGGGCGTGCCGTAGTAGTCGACGCGGACCGTGTCCAACATGTCCGCGCTCGCGCGGCCCGTGCGCAGCTTCCCGAGATCCCGCTTGAGCGCGTCCTGGGCCTTCGTGATGGCGTCCTTCAGCTCCTCGAGCGTCTCGTCGATCATCTCTCGTCCCCTAAGGCTGGTGGCGAAAGCGCCTACTCTACCTTCGCGCGGCCCTCCGCGCGACCGCTAGACTTCGCGCGGCCCTCCGCGCGACCCGCTGCTATTCGCCGTCCTCGCTCACCAGGGTTCCCACGTCCTCGCCGAGGACCACGCGCTTGACGTTGCCGCGCCGGGTGAGGCTGCAGACGCGGATCGCCAGCTCGTTGTCCCGGCAGAGCGTGATCGCCGTCGAGTCCATCACCGCGAGGCGCTCGGCGAGCACGCGATCGTAGCTGAGGCGGCGGTACATCACCGCGTCGGGGTGCTTCAGCGGATCCTTGTCGTAGACGCCCTCGACCTTGGTGGCCTTGACCACCAGCTCGGCGCCGATCTCCATCGCGCGGAGCGCGGCCGCCGTGTCGGTCGAGAAGAACGGGTTGCCGGTCCCGGCGGCGAAGATCACCACCCGCTTCTTCTCGAGGTGGCGGATCGCGCGGCGGCGGATGTAGGGCTCGGCGACCTGTCGGATCTCGAGCGCGCTGAGCACGCGCGTCGGGATCTTCAGCTTCTCGAGGGAGTCCTGCAGCGCGAGCGCGTTGATGACCGTGGCGAGCATGCCCATGTAGTCGGCGCTCGATCGATCCATCCCCTGCGCGCTGCCGCGCAAGCCTCGGAAGATGTTTCCGCCGCCGATCACCAGCGCGATCTCGGCGCCGAGCGCATGCACGCCCGCGACCTCGCCGCTGATCTCGCGCAGCGTCTCGGGATCGACGCCGTAGCCGGTGTCGCCGCAGAGGGCCTCACCGGACAGCTTCAACAGCACGCGTCGGATCCGGAGCTGCTCGCTCTCCGCCATCTCGTCCTCGGATCCCGTGCGCGCCAGGGGAGAGAGCGGATCGGAGCGGGCCGGCGCGAGGCGCCCGCTCCGATCAGGGCGCTCAGCCGCCCTTGGCGAGAGTCTCGGCGACGTCGGCCGCGAGGTCCTTCTTGGCGACCTCGATGCCCTCGCCGAGCTCGAAGCGGACGAAGCGCCGCACGGCGATCTTCTCACCGAGCTTCGCCGTGAGCTCCTCGCTCACCTGACCGACGGTCTTGTCGTCCTCGCGGGTCACGAGCGCCTGCTCTTCCAAGCAGGTCTCCGTGAACCACTTGTTCAGCTTGCCCTCGACGATCTTCGCGAGCGCCGCCTCGGGCTTGGCTTTGCCGGTCTTCTTCGCCTCTTCGTCGAGCTGGCCGCGGAAGATCGCGTCCTGCGCGGTGAGATCCGCCGCCGGGATCTCCGCGCGGCGGACGTAGCGCGGCGCCGACGAGGCGATCTGGAGGCCGACCTCGTCGACGAAGCGCTTGAACTCCTCGTTCCGCGCGACGAAGTCGGTCTGGCAGTTCACCTCGACCAGCACGCCGAGCCGGCTGCCCGCGTGGATGTACGAGTGGATCACGCCCTCGGCGGCGATGGCGCCCGCCTTCTTCGCCGCCTTGGCGAGGCCCTTCTTCTGGATGATCTCGACCGCCTTCTCCTCGTCCCCACCGGACTCGAGGAGGGCGTTCTTGCAGTCCATCATCCCTGCGCCCGTGCGATCCCGGAGCGCCTTCACCTGCTGTGCACCAACGTTCGCCATCACCGGCTCCTAACTACCTGAACGAAGACTCGAGAGCTCAGCGCCCGCGCGGAGGACGGCCACCGCCGCCCCCGCCGCCCGCGCCACCGGCCCCGCCGCGACGGCGGCCGCGCTGGAAGTCGACCTGGACGTTCTCGCCGCTCGAGGCCTGCTGGTTGTAGCTGCCGTGGCCGACGTCGCGGCGCTTCTGCTGGCCCTCGATGCACGCGTCGGCGATGCGCGAGGTGAAGAGCTTGATCGAGCGGATCGCGTCGTCGTTGCCCGGCACCACGAAGTCGATCTGGTCGGGATCGCAGTTCGTGTCCGTGACCGCGATGATCGGGATGTGTAGCTTGCGCGCCTCGCTGATCGCGATGTGCTCGGCGTGCGGGTCGATCACGAAGAGCGCCGCCGGCACCGCGTTCATCATCTTGATGCCGCCGATGAACTTATCGAGGCGCTCCTGCTCGCGACGCAGGCGCATCTGCTCCTTCTTGAGCAGCGACTCGGCCGTGCCGTCGTCGAACATCCGCTCGAGCTCGCGCAGGCGCTCGATCGCGCCCTTGACGGTGCGGAAGTTGGTCAGCGTGCCGCCGAGCCAGCGGCCGGTGACGTAGAACTGGCCGGAGCGCTGGGCCTCCTCGCGGATGACGTCCACGGCCTGGCGCTTGGTGCCCACGAAGAGCACGTGGCCGCCGCGGGACACGGCGTCCGTCACGAAGTCGTACGCGCGGCGGAAGAGCAACGCCGTCTGGTCGAGATCGATGATGTGGATGCCGTTGCGGGCGCCGAAGATGAACGGGCGCATCTTCGGGTTCCAACGGCGCGTCTGGTGGCCGAAGTGCACCCCGGCGTCGATCAGCGCGCGCAGCCCGATGGGCAGCTCGCCGCTGGCGACGGGGTGGGTCTCGATGCTCTCCATGCCCGCGGGCGGGGGAGCTGCCTCGGGCGGGGTGGCCGCCTGCGTCTCGGTCTCGCTCATCGCTCTGTCCTCTCCGGTTTTTGGCCTCCACTCCCTCGGCCGACGACCTCTCTGCAGGGAGAGAGGCACCGGATCGGTCCGTTTCGAGCAGGGAGTGTGCGTGATTTCGAGGGCCCGACGGGCCCCCGGCTCCGGGATCGGAGCGGCGCGCTGTATACCACGCGGCCCCTTCGATGCAACGGCCGCCTCTCGTCCTTCTGCGATGTCCGTGCCTCCAGTTCTTTGACCGAGCGCCGGACCGCAGCGTACACCCACATGTGTGGATAAGTGGCACCTGTGCGGTCTGCTGGCGCTCGGGGCGCTCTTGCCGGGCTCGGCGCGGGCCGATCCCCCGACCACGGTCGTGGTCTTCGGCGTCCCCGCCGAGACTCTGTCGATCATCGACGCGCCGATCGCCGCGCCGCCTCCGCCGGTGCGGGCCACCGAGTGTCCGCCGGCCGTGACCGTCACCCGCCGGATCGCGGGACGGCGCGAGCGCCTGCACATGCCGCTCCTCGGCTGTGACGGCGCCCCACGGGACGAGGCCCTCGACGCCCTCAGCGTGCTGGCGCGCCCGCGTTCGGTCGAGGCGCCGCCGAGCGAGGAGGACCGGCGCGCGTGGCGGGAGTCCGACGGCGATCCCGCGCTGCTCGCCGAGGGCGTGCGGCGGCTCCATCCGGGGCTGCTCGAGCGGCTCCAGCGCATCGGGGAGGCCTTCGCGCCTCACCCGATCGAGATCATGTCGGGCTACCGGCCCGAGTCGTCCGAGCACAGCCGCCACCACCACGGGCGCGCGCTCGATCTGGTCGTGAGCGGCGTCTCGCGCGAGGCGCTCCGCGACCTCGCGGTCACCTTCCCGCAGACCGGCGTCGGCTGGTACCCGAACAGCGTGTTCGTGCACGTCGACGTCCGCGAGGAGCGCGCGTACTGGGTCGATCTGAGCGGCCCCGGCGAGCGCCCGCGCTACGTGCGCGGCGCCCAGCCCCCGGCGCCGGCCGGAGGCGGCGAGGAGGATCGGGACGAGGACCTGCTCGAGGAGATCGAGCGCGCACGCCGCGAGGCCATGGAGGCGCTCCAGGCCATCCGGGTCGCGATGCCGGAGTGACGAAACGCCGACTGTCGCGCACGCCCCCCGTGCCCGTGCCCGTGCCCGTGCCCGCGCCCGTGCCCTCCGGCCTCTGCGGTGGGCAAGGGCAGGGGCAAGGGCAAGGGCAGGGGCAAGGGGGGCGACTACGGGCGCGTGACCTCGACGTCCATCGTGAACGAGCCCTGGCTGCTGTCGGCGAAGCCGTCCACGAAGACGAAGTACGTGCCGGGGTCGAGCACCGAGTCCACCGACGAGTGGCGGTTGTCCGGCAGGTCGTCGTTGCAGGCGATCTCGGTCGAGGGATCCACGCAGTCGCGCCGGATGTAGAGCGCTCCGTCGTACTGCTGGGTGGAGTTGATGCGGACCCGCGAGCGGCGCGTGAGGACCAGCTGGTAGACGAGATCCGCGCTGCGGGCTCCGCCGGCGCACGAGGCCTGGAAGCGATCGCGCGAGCTCGAGGTGTCGCCGGTGACGGTGCGTCCCGGGCGGAGGCGCGGCGCCTGGCGGCACGCGACCTCGAGCGCGGCCAGATCGTCGAGGCGCACGTCGACGCGCGCGGCGCCGAACTCGTCGGCCCCGGTTCCGTCGACCACCAAGAAGTACGTGCCGGGCTGGAGGTTCACGTCGAGCTCGGTCGGGCCGGCGCCGCGACCGCCGCCGCCGCTCGCGCAGGCGACCTCGGTCGACGACTGGCCGCAGGTGCGCTGGATGTACAGCGCGCCCGCGAACTCCGAGTCGTTCAGGCGCGCGCGCAGGCGCACCCGGCTCTGCACGTCGACGCGATAGACGACGTCCGGCGCGCCCTGGCCGCCGCAGCTCCCCGCCATGTCGTCGGCGGCGGGGAAGGTGTCGAGCACGACGTCCTGCCCCGGGTTGAGCGCCCCCGGCGAGGCGCACGTGTCGGCCGGCGCGCTGCCGCCGGTCAGCGGCGCCAGATCGGCGCGCAGCGAGTAGCTCCCGGCGTTGGTGCTGCTGTAGCCGTCCGCGTAGACGAAGTAGCGCCCCGGATCGAGCGTGGCGACGATCATCGAGTGGCGCGTGTCGCGGTGGTCGTCGTTGCAGGCCACCTCGGTGTTCGGGTTCGCGCACTCGCGCCGGATGTAGAGCGCGCCGTCGTGCGTGGACTGCATGCGGACCCGAGCGCGCGAGCGGCTCGGGACGTCGAGGGTGTAGACGCGATCGGGCGAGCGCGCGCCGCCGGCGCAGGTCGCCGTGAAGTAGCTGGCCTGCCCCGTCGTCTGGCCGGTCACCGCCGTCCCGGGCGTCAGCGGCGGCGCGCTCGAGCAGACCTGGGCGAGGTCCTGCAGCTCGTTCGCCTCCACCATGAGCTCGAACTCGCCGGCGCCCCGGCCGTAGGCGTCGACGACGATGAAGTAGGTCCCGGCGTCCAGCGTGGCCGCGATGTGCGAGCGGCTGGTGTTCGGGTCGTCGTCGTTGCACGCGATCTCGGAGCGCATGTCGCCGCAGGCGCCGAGCATGTAGAGCGCGCCGTCGAAGCCGGAGGTGATCGTGGCCGCGACCTGCGCGCGCCGCGGGATCGTGACGCTGTAGACCAGCTCCGGCGCGGCGCCGCCCTCGATGCAGCTCCCGGTCATCGCGTTCGAGCCGCGGCTCGTGTCCCCGCGCACCGGCGTGCCGAGGGTCACCGGGATCGGCGCGCTGCAGCTCCCCGCGCCGCCGCCGGGGCGGGCGGCGACCGCGACGCCGCTCGGCGCGCCCGACCAGCTCGTCACCACGTACGCGCCGTTGCCGCTCTGCATGCGGACGGCCACCTGGTACTCGCCGTCCGCGTCGGGGCAGAGCTGCGCCGCCGCCTGTCGGTCCTGCGTGCGATCGGAGGCGAGCTCGGTCCCGGCCTCGTCGAGCACCAGGACGTCGAGGTTCGCGACGCCCTCCCCGCCGAACGCGACGATCGTGTAGCAGTCGCCGGCGCGCAGCTGCGTCCGAAAGCGCGCCACCCCACCCTCGGCGAGCGACCCCTCGCTGATCTCGCCGCTCTGCGAGAGGCCCATCGCCGCCATCGTGTTGTGGACCGCGACGAACGTCGGCGAGAGCCGCGGCGCGCCGCTCCCGCAGCTCACGAGCACGAGAGAGAGCGCCAGCGCGACCGTAGACCTCTGCATCCTGATTCCTCTCCCTCTTCGCGTGCTCGAGCCGACCACGCGCGCGCTCGCGTCCTTGGTCACGATGGGGACGCGCGAGCCTACTGAATGGCCAGGCCGAGCACAAACCGACGTGGGCAAGGGCAAGGGCAAGGGCAAGGGCAAGGGCACGTGACGGTTTGGTCGCCTCCCCTACAAGAGCTTGCGGAACAGATAGAAGAAGTGCTCGGCCAGCCGGTCCGAGAGCGGGCGGAAGCCGAAGTGGCGCGCGTCGACGCGGCTCGAGCGGGCGAGGTCGGCGCGGAAGCGCTCGGACATCGCGCGGGCGACGCCGCGATCGGCGACCGCGACGTTCACCTCGAGGTTCGAGCGCCACGAGCGGTGGTCCATGTTGTAGGTGCCCACTGTGCACCACGCGTCGTCGATGACCGCCGTCTTCGCGTGCAGCACCGTCCCGTGCCACTCGTAGAGCTCGATGCCCGCGCGCAGGAGCCGCTCGTAGAGGCGGCGGCTCGCGTAGTAGACGGCGGGCACGTCGCTCTCGCCCGGCAGCAGCACCTTCACCTTCACGCCGCGCTTGCTCGCGGCGGCGAGCGTGTTCCGGATCACGCGGTCGGGGATGAAGTAGCTGTTGGTGATGAAGATGTGGTCGTCCGAGCGGCGGATCGCCTCGAGGTAGCTCTTGCGGATCACCGCGCGCGACGCGCGGTAGTCGCCGCCGAGCACGCGCACCGAGCTTCCGTCCTCGGGCACCGCGAGGCCCGCGCTGCGCAGCTCGGCCTCGCTCATCGTCCTCGGGGTCTCGTGCCCGTCGAGCTCGCGCCAGGTCGTCATGAACAGATCGCGCATCGAGAGCGCGGCCACCCCCTCGACGCGGATCATGTCGTCGCGCCAGCCGCTGCCGCCCTCCACCTCGGGCGCCCACGGATCACCGAGGTTCACCCCACCGGTGAAGCCGACGCGCTGATCGACCACCAGGATCTTCCGGTGGTCGCGGTTGTTGACGAGGCCGAGCGAGAAGCGCCGGCGCCAGGGCGCGATGGGGTTGTACTGCCGCACGTCGCAGCCCGCGGCGCGCATCGCGTCGAACATCGCCTCGTCGGCGTCGATGCTGCCGACCGCGTCGTAGATCACGCAGACGTCGACGCCGCTCTTGGCCTTGGCGGCGAGCGCGCCGGCGAAGCGACGGCCGGTCTCGTCGCTCCCGAACCAGTACATCTCGAGGAGCACCTCGCGCGTCGCGCCCTCGATCGCCTCGAGCATCGCCGGCAGGCACGCCGCGCCGTCGTGCAGGAGCGTGACCCGGTTGCCGCGGACCATCGCCGAGAAGGGGCCGGTGCGCTCGGCGTCGCCGTGGGTGAGCGTGTCCACGCGCTACAACCAGCGCTTCTTGCGGAAGAAGACCACGAGCCCGAGCGCGATGATCGTCATGAGCAGGAGCGCGAAGGGATAGCCGAGGCGCCAGCCGAGCTCGGGCATGTTGAAGGGCGAGCTCCGGTCGAAGTTCATCCCGTAGAGGCTCGCGACGAACGAGAGCGGGATGAAGATCGTCGAGATGATGGTGAGCAGCTTCATCACCTCGTTCATCCGGTTGCTCACGCTCGAGAGGTAGACGTCGAGGAGGCCGCCGGCGATGTCGCGGTGGGCCTCGAGCAGCTCGACGAGCTGGATCGTGTGGTCGTAGACGTCGCGCAGATAGAGGCGCGTCTCGGCGGCGATGTTCGGGTGCTCCTCGCGCACGAGCGCGTTGATCTCCTCGCGGAAGGGCCAGACCGCGCGGCGGATGGCGAAGAGGTCGCGCTTGATGCGATGCAGCTCGCCGACCTGCCCCGCCTCGGGGCCGAGGAGGATGCGATCCTCGAGCGCCTCGAGCTGATCGCCGTAGGCCTCGACGTGCGGGAAGTACGCGTCGACGCCGGCGTCGATCAGCGCGTACGCGAGGTAGTCGGCGCCGAGCCGCCTCACGCTCCCGCGCGCCTTGCGGATGCGCTCGCGCACCGGCTCGAAGCAGTCGCGCGCGTCCTCCTGCACCGTGACGACGAAGCGCGGGCCGAAGAAGATGCTGATCTGCTCGAGGTCGAGCGGGCAGCTCCGGTCGCCCTGCGGGACGCGGATGCTGAGGTAGTGGCCGAAGGGGTACTCCTCGATCTTCGGGCGCTGGTGGGTGTGCGTCGCGTCCTCGAGCGCGAGCGGGTGCAGCGCGAAGATCTTCCCGATGCCCTGGATCAGCTCGGCGCCTCCGAGGCCCACGATGTCGACCCAGACGATCCGGCCCTTGTCGACCTCACGGCGGACGGCCTCGAGATCGCTTCCGTCACCCTCGAGCACGTCGGCCGCGTCGAAGGCGACCAGGCGCGCCACCGAGGCCCGCGGGCCCGGGGGCGCCGCCACGACGCCGGGCGCCGCGCCGATCGGCGCCCGATGCCCCCTCCGCTTCCTCGCCGGCCCGTTCTTTCGCTTGGCCATCGTCCGCTCCCGCCGGGGCTCTCCCGACCCCGCTCCTGCTACGATGGTAGGC
>JAEZBP010000322.1 GCA_023427125.1 Pseudomonadota bacterium
CCTCGGGCCGGCGCTCGCGCGCTGCGACCTCGACGGACACGTCGCGGTCTGCGAGACGAGCGAGCCCGCGAACCTCGCGTTCTATGCGCGCCACGGCTTCGTCGTCACCGCCGAGCGCAGGCTCGAGGCGCAGGGCCCGACGACCTACACCCTGCAGCGCGAGCCCCGTTCGCCGGGCGGTGGAAGGCGCTGCTATCCTCGCGAGCCTTGAGATGACGAAGCGCCGGACGCAGCCCTTCCTCGAGCACTTCCCGCAGAAGGGCGGGCCGCCTCATCGCATCGTCCTCGAGCGCTTCCCCTTCCAGATCGGCCGCAGCCAGGAGGCGGACCACACCCTCTACTCGCGCGAGGTCTCGTCGCTCCACGCGGAGCTCGTCCAGGCCGGCGAGGGCTACGTGCTGCGCGACCTCGGCAGCACCAACGGCACCTTCGTCAACGGCGAGCGCACCGAGCAGCGCTGGCTGCGCCCGGGCGACATCATCCACATCGCGGAGGAGGAGCTGCGCTTCGGCCTCTTCGAGGGCCAGGGCATGCGCGAGCCCACCCTCGCGTCGCCCGAGGATCGACAGCAGCGGCTGATCCGCGAGACCAACGATCTCTCTCGCGTCGTCGCCAACCGGGCGGTCAGCGCGGTCTTCCAGCCGATCATCACGCTCACCGAGCCGTCGCGCGTGATCGGCTACGAGGCGCTCGGGCGCATCACGCTGAAGGGGTACACGGTCGGCGAGCTCCTGCGCATCGCCAACGAGCGCGGCGAGGGCGCGACGCTGAGCCGGATGCTCCGCTCGGTGGCGCTCGCCGACCTCGCGCTCCTGCCCGAGCGCCCGGTCTCGATCTTCTTCAACCTGCACCCGACGGAGCTGAGCGAGCCCGAGCGGCTCGAGGAGGCGTTCGTCAGCATCGCAGGCGCGCTGGCGCCCGAGCAGCGCGCGATCCTCGAGGTGCACGAGGGCGCGGTCACCGATCTCGCGGTCATGAGGTGGATCCGCGAGCGCTCGAGCGCCGCGGGCATCGGCCTCGCGTACGACGACTTCGGCGCCGGCCAGTCGCGCCTGATGGAGCTGGTCGAGGTCCCGCCCGACGTCATCAAGCTCGACATGGCGCTGATCCGCGACATCGATCAGAGCAAGAAGCGCGAAGACCTGGTGCGCGCGCTGGTCGCGGTGATGCGCGACATGGGCATCCAGGTCCTCGCCGAGGGCATCGAGCGCGCGGAGGAGGCGGAGGTCTGCCGAGAGCTCGGCTGCGCGCTCGCCCAGGGCTACCTCTTCGGCCGCCCTGCCCCCGCGCGCTGACCGGCGCTCAGAACAGGAACGGGACGTCGACCGTGACGCCGGCGCCCCAGAACGAGTCGGCGCCGGTGGCCGTGCTGACGACCGTGCCCGCGCCGGTCTCGCGGTTGATCCGGATGAGCTGCCCGCTGTTCGAGAAGCCGAAGAGGTTCCGGCCCCAGTAGCCGAGCCCGAAGATCTGCCGGAAGTCCTCGGTCGCGCTCTTGACCGGGCCGATGACGATGACGCTCGTCGCCCCGCTCGCCGAGAACAAGATCCGCGCGAGGACGTCGCCAGGGAAGCTCGCGTCGGTGCTGCGGAGCGTCGCGTAGGTGCCGAGCCCGTCGACGCTGACGATGTCGCCGCTCGAGAACCAGCCGTCCGGGTAGAAGCCGAGGAATTCGGCGCTCGCGTCCGTCCGATCGACCGCGTAGACGGCCGCGCCCTCGCCGGCCACACCGTTGGTCGCGCCGACGAGCACCTCGGTGCCGTCGGGGCTCTCGCTCGGCGCGAGGAAGCTCAGCGCGAAGAGGCGCTCGTTGGGGTCGTCGAGGACGATCTCGCCGACCGGCGTGACCACCGCGGTGAGCGGGTCGACGCGGAAGAGCATCGCCTCGGAGTCACGGGAGTCGTCGGTCGAGATGAAGACGACGCCCGCCGAGTCCACCGCGAGGTCGAGGACGGGGGGCGCGTCGTCGCCGGAGGCGGTCCGGAAGTCGCCGATCTCGGTGACGGTGTTGGTGTAGGCCGAGAACGTGTAGAGCGTGTCGCGGGAGTGCGCGTAGATCAGCACGTCGTCGAGGCGGGGCCCGCCGTCGGGCACGGGGCCCGAGTCGGGCACGGGCGTGGTGCCGCCGTCGGGGCCGGAGTCCGGGGTCGGCTGCGCGCCGCCGTCCGGATCGATCCGATTGCCGGTGGTGCAGCCCGCGAGCGCGGCGAGGACGACGACGAGAGAGAGCTGACGCATACGAAGGCTCCGAGCGATTCGAGGAAGCGAGTGTGATGACACGCCCGCGGCGCGGTGGGAAGGGGCGGAAGCGGACGCGCAGCGGCTCAAGATGGGCCTGAGCGCCTCCAGGAGGCGGAAGACGCTCTCGGCAAGGGATAACTCTTGCCCCTCGTTCCGAGCCTCCCGAGCCCACCTGCGAGCCGGAGCGCTACCTCGCCGCGGCGCCGCCGACCTCGATCCCGATGTCGGCGCGGAGCACCGCGCCGCGACCGGTCGCGACGTCGATGCGGATGAGCTCGCCGTTGCAGGTCAGGCCGTAGAGCGTCTCTCCGAAGGGCGCGAGCCCCCACACGCACGCGACGCCGATGGAGCCGACGCGGACCGCCTCGCCGCCGGCGGTCGCGTCGAAGAGCGCGTCCGGCTCGGTGCGCGAGAAGGGCGTCGCGGTCCCGGTCACGAGGAGTCGCTCCGAGACGAAGGCCACGTCTCCGCTCGCCGACCAGCCCCGCGGGAACGTCGCGAGGGTCGTGACGCGGCCGCTCGCGGGATCGAGGCGCACGATCGACGAGGTGCCCGCGCCGTAGAGCGCGCCGTCGGGCCCGACCTCGAGCGAGTTGAGGGAGCCGGCGACGTCGGTGATCCAGCGGGCGCGGCCGGTCTCCTCGTCGAGCTCGAAGAGCGCTCCGTGGGTGACGCCGAAGAGGCGGCCGTCCGGGTGGAGCGCGAGATCGGTGAGGCCGACCTCGGTCGTCGCGAGGCCGCGCGAGTCGCCGCTCGGCAGGTCCACCTCCCAGAGGCGGGCGGTGTCGTGCACCAGCGCGCGCGCGACGCAGCCTCGGGAGGGATCGCAGCGGTGGCTGATCGGGCAGAGGTCGGCGTCCGGAACGGAGGTGCACACCGCGAGCTCTTCGTCGCAGCCGTCGATCGTGCAGGCCACGCCGTCGTCGCAGCGCGGGGGCTCCGTCACGCAGCCGACGCGCGGGACGCAGCGCGGCGGCCCGTTGCAGAAGAGCCCGTCCTCGCAGCGCGCGTGATCCGGCTCGGCGACGCAGAGCCCGCCGGTGCAGCGATCGATCGTGCAGTCGAGGCCATCGTCGCACTCCCAGTCGCGCAAGCAGACGGCGGCCTGCGCGTCCGGCCCGCCGTCGAGGCGGTCGAGCTCGAGCCCGCTCCGCGCGCCGCACGCGGCGAGGAGGAGCGCGAAGGCGACGATCGGGCGCGGCATCGCGCGCGAAGGTAGCGCGAAAGGCGCCTGCGTTCGCTTCGGAGTACGGTGGGCCATGTCCGAGACGCGACCGCAGTACATGACGCCGGACGGGCATCGCGCCCTGGTCGCCGAGCTGGCCCAGCTCGGCGAGGAGCGCTCGCGCGTCGTGCAAGGCGTGGCCGACGCGGCGGCCGAGGGCGACCGCTCCGAGAACGCCGAGTACATCTACGGCAAGAAGCGCCTGCGCGAGATCGACCGGCGCATGCGCTTCCTCAAGAAGATCCTCGACGCGGCGGTGGTCGTCGATCCGGCGGTCGACCGCGGCGACAAGGTCTACTTCGGCGCGACCGTCGTGCTCGAGGACGCCGACGGGACCACCCTCGAGTACCAGCTCGTCGGCGAGCACGAGACCGACGCCGCCCGCGGCCGCATCAGCTACCGCTCGCCGGTCGGCGCCGCGCTCATGCGCAAGAGCGTCGACGACGAGGTCAAGGTCGAGACCCCGAGCGGCCAGCGGAGGCTCACCATCGTCGACGTCCGCTACGAGTAGGCTCGCCGGCGGGTCAGTCGTGATCGACCAGGCCGGTGGACGCAGGGAGGCGCGTGAAGGTCGACGTCGGAGGCGGCATTCGCCGCGCGGGTCGCAGGCCTTCCCACGGACCCCAGAGGCAGGCCTCGGGAGCGGGCAGGCGGGGCTCGGCGGCGGCCCGATCGAAGCAGGCGCGTGGGCCCGCGGCCCCGTCGCCGCGATCGAGCGCGCGGATCGCGAGGCCCGCGAGCTCGGCGCACAGGCGCTCGGACGCGAAGGCGCCCGCGAGCGCCGCGTACCCGCGGGAGCGGCCGAGCGGGCTCGATTGCGAGAACGGATCGGGCAGGTACGTGTAGAGGTTCGGGCCGCCCGCGACGCCGAGCGGGCTCGGCGTGGCGTAGGCGCCGGTCTCCGGGTCGTACACGCGGAAGAGCGCGTGAGCGAGGCCGCTCTCCGGGTCCTCCCAGTGGCCGGGGAAGCGCCACGGGCAGTCGGTCGCCTCGATGTCGCGCTGCAAGACACCGAACGCGTCGACGTTGCCGCGCCACGCGAGCTTGCCCGCCGAGTCGACCAGCTCGGTCGGCATGCCGACCGGGTCGGTCAGCGCCGCGAACGCGCCGGCTGAGCACAGCTTGCCGAGCAAGGCGCCTTCCTCCCAGAGCCAGGTCGTGACGCTCTCGCCCTCGATCTCGTGGAGCAGCGTGAGCCCGTCCCACACAAAGTGCGTCTCACGGCGCGCCTCCCACACCGGCTCGTCGAGCCCCGGCACCTCCACCTGCTGCTCGTGCCGGCGTGCCGTGCGTCGGCCGAGCGCGTCGTAGTCATAGACCACTCGCGTGGTCGGCGAGAGCGCGACCTCCGTCAGCCGGCCGAGCGAGTCCCAGCGATAGCGGACGGGATCGCCGATGAGCGTCTTCTTCTCGACGCGGCGCCCCTCGCGGTCGTAGCCGTACTCGACGCCGTAGGCCTCGAGCAGCCGGCCGCCCGGCGCGTAGCGGTGATCGTCGCGCTCCCACGTGCGATAGACGTTGCCTGCCTCGTCGAGCGCGCGGATCTGCGAGCCCGCGCCGACCAGGCGGCCGCGCTTGTCGTGGTGGTGCTCGCGGGTGCCGCGCACCTCGAACGTGCGCACCAGCCGATCGGCGCCCGCCCACGCCCAGCCGATGATCGCGAGCCGCGCATCGCCAGCGAAGAGCGCGCGCTCGATCGGCCGGCCCAGCGCGTCGCGCTTCCAGCGCGCCTCGAGCCCCTGCCCGAGCGAGCGCTTGCTCTCGCGGCCGCACGCGTCGCGGGTGAAGCGGAGCTCGAGCCGATGCTTGCCTTGTTGGGCGGTGACACGGAGCGCGCCGCCGAGCACGTCACGCTCGACCGCCGCGCGCAGGCCGAGCGAGCTCGAGAGCGCGACGCGTCGGCCGGATGCGTCGTACTCGCTGCGCACCCAGTGGGCGCCCTGCTTCTCGAGCGTCACGCGGCCCTCGCCGTCACGCTCGATCGCGAGCACGCGATCGGCGTCCTGCGCCTGCGCGAGCCAGCCGGCCTTGGTCCACCTGAAGCGCTGGAACGACTCGTCCTCGTGCTCGACGTTGATCGGCCGCCCCATCGCGTCGCGCGTGACGTTCGTGCGGGCCTCGCCGCGCATCTCACGGCTGATGCGCCCCGCGTGATCACGGAAGGTGTGCACCTCCTGGTCGAGGAAGCCGGCCTCCTCCTTCACGCGCCCCGCCGCGTCGCGGTGGAGCTCCCAGAAGTCCCCGGCCTCGCTCTCCACCATCGTCACGTGGCCCTCGGCGTCGCGATGCACGCTCGGCCCGCCCTCCCCCTCGTCGATGTGGGAGAGCCGCCCGAAGGGATCACGCTCGAAGCGAAGCGCGACCACGCCATCGCGCACGCTCGTCACGCGCCCGTCCGCGTCCGACTCGAAGGCC
>JAEZBP010000338.1 GCA_023427125.1 Pseudomonadota bacterium
GGGCCGGGCCGGCCGGCCAGCATCCGCGGCAGCCCGATCGAAGCGGACGGAGCCGGGAGCCGAGCCGAAGGCGAGGCCCCGGCCCTACCTAAAGAAGAAGCAGAAGAAGACCGCTAAGAAGAGCGAATGTCCCGCACCGAGAGCCGAGGCCCGAAGCGAGGCGCCGAAGCCCCATGAGCGAGAATCGCGGCGAGAACACGCCCGCGGAAGGGACGGAAAGGCTCCAGCAGCGAGAGCATCCGCGCGTCATCGGCGCGCGCCTCCCCGGCGAGCGTGAACGCCACGTGATTCTTGATGTGGTAGTCGCCCACCGGCAGCGCATCCACATCCCCGTGCACCCCCGACGTCGTAAGCCCCGCCGTCCACTCCCCGATCCCCGGGAACGCCAGCAGCCGCGCGTGCACCACCTGCGGCTCCTCGTGCGCCAGCGCCTCCAGACGCCGCCAACGCCGCGCCGCGAAGAGCATCGTCTCCGCCCGCCGCCGCTCCACCCCGAGCGGGTGGAAGTCGAAGTATGAGAGCCCCCGCACCCGCTCGGCCTCGGGCGCGATCCAGAGCTTCGCGTTCGGCCCCGGCGCCCGCTCCCCGTAGCGAAAGACCAGCTCCCGGTAGCTCCGCGCGGCGCCCTCCGCCGTCACCCTCTGCCCGAGGATCACCGCGAAGAGCCGATCCATCAGCCGCCGCGTCCGCCCGAAGCGCAGGCCTCGGCTCGCCTCCACCAGCGGCCCGACGAGCGGATGATCCACCTCGAGCGTCCAGCTCGCGTCGTGCGCCCCGAGGTGCTCGGGCGCCGCCGCGATCGCATCGCGCGCCCCCGGCCCCCACGCCGAGACCTCGACGCTCGCGCCGCGCTGCTCGTAGCGCACGCTCGCCGGCCCGCTCGCCGTCGAGAGCCCCACCCACGTCTCCTCGCGCCGCACCCGCAGAGTCGGATCGGAGCCGAAGACCGCGAAGCGCCGCATCGTCGCCCGCAGGCTGTAGGGCCCCTCGAGCGCGACCACGGCCTCGGCGTCCGGCGACACCCTTCACCTCGGGAAGAGCGCGTCGAGCTCCGCGAGGACGTCGTCCGGGATGCGGACCTCGAGCGCCTTCACGTTCTCGATCACCTGCTCGGGGCGGGTCGCGCCGGTGATGACGCTCGAGACCTCGGGCCGGCGCAGGCACCACGCGAGCGCGAGCTGCGAGGGCGCCACCGAGAGCTCGCGGGCGATGCTGCTGAAGCGCCGGAGGCGCGGGCGGTTGGCGTCGCTCAGCGTGTCGTCGAGCCACCTCGTCGTCGCGCCGCGGCTGCCCTCGGGCACGCCGTCGTCGTACTTGCCGGTGAGCGCGCCCCCGGCGAGCGGGCTCCACACCACCAGGCCCACCCCGAGGCGCTTGGCGACCGGCATCACGCGCCGCTCGATGCCGCGGGTCAGCAGGTTGTAGCGAGGCTGCTCGACGACCGGCGCGTAGAGGTTGCGCAGGCCGGCCAGCGCGTGCGCCTTCAGCAGCGCGCCCGCGCTCCAGCAGCTCGTGCCCCAGTAGAGGATCTTGCCCTGGTGGACGAGGTCGTCCATCGCGCGGGCGGTCTCCTCGAGCGGCGTGTCGGGATCCTCGCGGTGGCAGAAGTAGAGGTCGAGGTAGTCGGTGCCGAGGCGCGAGAGGCTCCGCTCGCAGCTCTCCATGATGTGCTTGCGGCTCAGGCCGCGGTCGTTGGCGCCGACGCCGGTCGGCCAGAAGACCTTGCTGCTGAGCACGAGGGCGCTCCGGCGCAGCTCGGAGAGCGCGCGCCCCACCGCCCGCTCGGCCGCCCCGTCCTCGCCGTAGACGTCCGCGAGATCGATGAAGTCGACGCCGCAGTCGAGGGCGGTGCGGAGGATGCGGCGAGTCGCCTCATCGTCGACGCTCTTGCCGAAGGTGAGCCAGCCTCCGAGCGAGACGGCGCTGACCTTGAGCCCGGTGTTCCCCACGCGTCGGTGCTCCATACGAGGCCCGATGTAGCACCCACGAAGTGCCCTTGCCCCTGCCCGTGCCTCGCTCGAAGCGAATCGCTCCGCGAATCATTCTTGGCGTGCGGGCTCGATGGTGGGACCATGCGCCGGCCGGGGGAGCAAGGATGTGTGTGTAGATGAGCTCTCGACCCCGCGTTGCCTTCGTCGGCTCTGGCGGTGCAGCCAAGGGGGTGGCCCACATCGGCGTGATCAAGGCGATGGAGGAGCTCGGGCTGCGGCCCGACGTCTTCGTCGGCGCCTCGGCCGGGGCGATCGCGGCGGCCTTCCTCGCCCAGGGCGTCGGCGCCGGCGAGATGATCGACTGGATGCGGCCCTCCTGGCGCCGCCACGACCCGAAGAGCGCCCTGAAGGGGCGGCACTTCCTGGGGCTGCCGACCCGCGAGCAGTGGACCTCCGCCGGCTGGCTCTCGAGCGGGCTCCTCTCGATCGATCGCTTCGAGCGCTTCCTCGCTCGCCGCCTGCCCCAGAACGACTTCCGCAAGCTCGACCGCCCGGTGCTGGTCACCGCCGCCGACGTCGACGGGCGCGGGCGGGTCGTCTTCGGGCAGGGCTACCGAGACCGGGTGCCGATCAGCCAGGCGGTGGCCGCCTCGTGCTGCGTCCCCCTCCTCTTTCGGCCGTACAAGATCGGCGACCGCTACTTCATCGACGGCGAGGTCGTGCGCACCCTCAGCATCGATCTCGCGGTCGAGGCGGGCGCGGACCTCGTCATCATCTCGAACGTGTACCGCCCCCACGTGACGCGGCCCGGCGAGCGCTCGCTCGTCCACGGCGGCGCGCCCGCGATGCTCAGCCAGACGCTCAACGTGATCCTGAGCGAGAAGGAGAAGCGGGGCATCGAGCTCATCCACCGCACCTACCCGCACGTCACCATCCTCAACGTCTCGGCGGATCTCGGCCGGCTCTCGTTCATCAACCGCGGCAACGCCCGCCAGCTCCTCACCCGCGGCTACCGCGAGGCCCTCCGCGTCCTGGCCGCCGCCAAGCACCGCGGGCTCTTCGAGGTGCGCTCCAACGTCCGCGCCGTCGGCAAGGCGTGAGGCTCCGTCGCCCGTTCGCCCTGAGCGCGCAGCCGCAGGCTGTGCAGTCGAAGGGCGCGCGGTCGCGGCGTCCCCGTTCGTCCTGAGCGCAGTCGAAGGGCTCGGCGCTTCGCGCCGGCTCAGCACGAACGGTGGTCGCCCGGCGCCGCTCGTTTTTCGAGCTCGCGGCTCGGACCTATGCTGACGCGGTCGTGAGGACCTCGCGCCGGCGCAGTTGGCTCTCGCTCGCGGCGCTCGCCGCGGCGCTCGGCGGCTGCGGCGGAGCGCTGACGGTGCGCGGCGAGATCGTGAAGCCGGCCGAGGTCCCGGTGCGGGCGTTCCCGCGCATCCTCGTCACCTCGACCGACGACGCGGAGTCGCGCGAGATCGCGCTGAGCGTCGCGCGGCACCTCGCCGAGGGGCGCTCGTCCGTGGACCGCCTCGATCGCGGCGCCATCGCGATGCTCCGCGCCGCTGGGCAGATCGAGCGGACGACGGCGGTCATCGAGCTGTCGACGACGCTGACCCAGCACGCGAGGCCGGCGTGGCGGCAGAACGAGCAGATCGACTGCGGCCCCGCCGGGTGCATGGACGGGCGGCGGACGGGCGTGGAGGACGTGCCGGTCCTGCGCGCGCGGGTGGTCGTGACGGTGCAGGACGGCCCGAGCGGCCGAGCGCTCCAGCGCGTCGAGCTGCGCGAGGAGGAGTCGGGCGCCGACGTCTTGGCGATGCGCCTGCGGGTGATCGAGCGAGTCGCGGCGCGCACGCTCGCGCTCGTCGACCAGCGCATCGAGCAGGTGCCCGTGCACCTCTATCCGGTCGATCTGCCCGGCGTGCGGCGGGCGCTCGCGGCGCTTCGCGAGGGCCGCTGGCCGGAGGGGCGGCGCATGCTCGCGGCGCTCGTCGAGAGCGACGCCTTCGAGGCGCTCCCGCCCTCGGTGCGCGCGCTCGTGCTCTACGATCTCGGGCAGGCCTGCCGCTTCGACGTGAGCCTCCCGCCTGAGCAGCGCTTCCGCGAGGCCGGGCGCGCGCTCCGCGCCGCGGTGCGCCTCGTCCCCTCCCCCCTCTACGCGCAGGCGATCGCCGAGCTCGAGCAGCACCGCCAGAGCCGCGCGATGGTGCGCGAGCAGCAAGAGGCGATGGCCCACAACTTCGGCCTCGACGTCGAGTCGGCCGGCGACGCCCCGCCGATCCCTCCGCGCTACCGTCGCTGAGGCGGCGGCGAACAAGAGTTCGCGCAGAGGCGCAGAGGCGCAGAGAGAACATTCATTCGTCCTCTGCGCGAAGTCGATCGCGGCTCGACCACCTCCTGCGCGAGGCGCTGCACAACCCTGCGCGCGGGGCCGCGGCTCGGTATGCTGGCGGGCCTGTGCGGCTCTCTCTCGTGCTCGCGTGTCTCCTGGCGGCGAGCGCCGTGGCTTGCGGCCCGGCGCAGCCGGCGTGCACCGACGTGGGGGCGCACGAGGAGGAGGTGTCGGCGCCCGATCGGCGCTTGCTCGGCGCGGCGGCGGCCTACCCGGCCGATCCCACGCTCGAGGGG
>JAEZBP010000345.1 GCA_023427125.1 Pseudomonadota bacterium
GCGTGACACAGAGCCCCGCTCGTGCTCGAGTGCGGCCCCCCACACTTGTAGGGCCCGCCCCCTCAGGTCACGCCGCGCGAACGCGCGAGGGCGAGCTGGCGCGAGCATTGCTCGGCGCGGCCATCTCCAATCCCCACCGAAAGACGCCTGATGCTCCTGATGCTCTCTCTCCCCACGACACGCCACGCGGCGCTCGGCGCGTGCGTCGCGCTCACGATGTTCGCCGCAGCCTGCGGCGGCTCGCACGCTCCGACGGACTCCGGGACCGATGGGGGCGTGCCCGCCGACGTGGACGGGGGGTCGCAGGAGACCGACGCAGGCACCGACGCAGGCACCGACGCGGGCACCGACGCAGGCACCGACGCGGGACCGGATCGCTGCGCGGACGTGGTGTGCACCGCGCTCTCCGCATGCCACGAGGCCGGCACCTGCGACCCCGCGACGGGGGAGTGCAGTAACCCGGTGAGCGCAGACGGGACCGCATGCGACGACGGCGCCGCCTGCACGGCGAACGACGCGTGCGTCGAGGGCGTGTGCGTCGGAAGCGAGCCTGCGACCGATGGGACGCTCTGCCCGTGCGGCGCGTGCGTCGACGGCGAGTGCGGCTTGCGGGGGCTCGGCGCGACGCGGACGGGAGACGGGACCCCGTCCCCCATCTCGCTCGCGGTCGACGATGCCCGCGCGTACTTCGGCAACTCGGGCGCGGGCCACGCCGGGCAAGCATCGGTCGGCTCGCTCCCGCTCACCGGCGGCAGCGCGACGGCCCTCGCGGGCGACCTCACCGGCTATCCCTCGCTGACCCTCGTGGACGGCACCCTCTACTACACGCTCGGCCCCGCGGTGTGGCGCGTCCCGACCGACGGAAGCGCGGCGCCGACGGCGCTCTTCACCGGCGGCGGCGCGGGGTTCGCGGCCATCATCAGCGACGGCGCGCGGCTCTACCTGACGACCGGGGCGGCGGGCAACAGCGTCGTCTCCATGGAGCTCACCGGCGGCGCCCCCCCGCCGCTCGCGACCGGCGCGGCCGCGCCGCTACGGATGGTCACCGACGGCACGCGCCTCTACTGGATCAACTCCGGCGACGGCACGATCCGCGCGATGCCGGTCGCCGGCGGGACGCCGGTCACGATCGCCACCGGGACCGCGCCGCTCGGCCTCGCCGTGGACTCGACCCACGTGTACTGGACGGAGCCGACGACCGGCGAGGTGCTGCGGGCGCCGCTCGACACCGGCGTCGCGACGCCGCTCGCCACCGAGCAGGCCCAGCCCTACGCGATCATGCTCTTCGGCGGCCGCGTGTACTGGACCAACTACAACAGTGGCGTGTACGGGGCCGTCATGTCGGTCGACCTCGCCGGCGGCGAGGCCGCGGCGGTGCCCGGCAACCCGTTCGCTCCCGCCGTGCTCGCGCACGACGCCGAGTGCATCTACGTGCTGCACGCCGGCCTCGGGAGCGTGTCGAGCGCGCCGGCGCTCTGATCGGGAAGGACGCCGAGCGACGACCGTGATCGATCGACCGTGATCGAGATCGCGAGGATCAGCGGCGCATTGCCTGAGCGACGGGCTCCTGCGCCGCGAGCATCCTGGTCCCGACGGCTCGTCGCGCCCTGGCTCGAGCACCGCGCTCGGGCGAGGCCGATCGGCGTCACTCGTCGTTCTTCGCGCGCAGGCGCGCGCGTACGGCGGCAGGAGTCTCGCCTCGCCACTGCACGAAGGCGCGCTCGAAGGAGCTGCGGGAGCCGTAGCCTGCACGCTTCGCGACCTCGATGATCGGCATCTCGCTGCCGAGCCAGCCGTCGACGACCTGCTCCACCGCGCGGCGTCGCATGGCCGGGTAGGTCTGGTCGTGGGCGGCGAGGCGACGCTGCAGCGTGCGAACGCTGGCGCCGAGCCGCGACGCGACGTCACCGAGCGAGCCGTCCCCGGCGTCGAGTGAGTGTCGGATCGCCCTCTCGACGCGCTCGAGGAAGGGCGCTTGCGCGGGCGGCATCAAGAGCGCGGGAGCGTGCGCCAAGAGGACGGACGCCGTCGCCGGATCCGCCCCTCGGAAGGGGCGCGCGAGATCGTCGGAAGAGAACCAGAGCGCGCTGGACTTCGCTCCGAACGCCGGGTCCACGCCGAAGAGCTCCCGGTACCTGTCCACCTTGATCGGCGGCGCCGACTGCAGCGCGACCGCGGTCGGTGTGAGGCGATGAGCCGTGCACGATCGCGCGAGGTGAAGGATGGCCGCCAGCATGGAGTCGACGCCGTGGCGGACGTCGCTGGAGGGGGCCTCGTAGATCACGCCGCCGCGATCTCGCTCGAACGCGAGGGTGAACGGCGCGTTGCGAATCAAGAGTGGAATGGTCCGCTCCAAGAGCCGCAGCCCCGCCGCGAGGTCCACCGCGCTGGCGAACGCGAGGCCCATCATGCCCATGAAGTCGAGGCTCACCCGGCCCCCGGCGCTCAGGCCGACGTAGGGGTCGCCGGTCAGCTCCTCGAGCTTCGACCACAGCCGCATTCCATCGGCGTGCGTCAGCGCGGAGACGCCTGACAGGCCGCACGCGAGCAGGAGCTCCTCGGCGGGCACGCCCCTCACGGCGCTGAAGCGCAGGACCAGCGGTGACGCGACCAGCGGCTCGTCCACGGCTCTGTCCACCATGCCTCCGAGGCGTGGTGCGCCGAGCGCCTCGACGCAATGCACGCCCGCGAGAGCGCATAGCACGCCGGATCGATCACCACCCCCGGCAACGCCATTGCCGTGGCGCCGAGCGAGGTACGCGAGGTCGCTTCGTCGGACGGGCCCGCGAGCACCGAGCGCAGCGTCGTTGCGCTCGAGCTCCGCCCCGAGGGCAAGCCTAGCCCGGATTATTCACGAGTGCGCCGTGTCACACCGCATCTCGCCGGAACCAGTGGCCGTACGTCCGATGCTCGCTCGTCACGTAGGGACACTACGCTCCTCGCTGCGCTTCGGGCGTGCGGCCAAGCGTCCTCGACGAACGACGGCCTGCCCCTGGCGCCCTCGTGAATAATCCGGGCTAGGGGACCAACATCATCACGAAGGCGTCGGTGCGGCCGAGGTTCGTGTATCCGGGGAAGCTCGCGTCCGTCTTCCCGGCGAGCAGCACCGCTCCGCTCCGACCGGGGCGCGCGGAGTAGACGATGTCGAGGCCGCTCGTGCCGAGCTGGCGCGTCCAGAGCTCGTCGCCGTCCGGGTCGTACACACGGACGAACCCGTCGCTCCCGCCCCCGCTCGTCTGTCCCGGCAGCGTCCCGCCGACCTGCCCGGCCACGATCACGTTCCCGCTCGCGTCGACGCTGACCGAGTACGCGGTATCCGCCAGGCTCGAGCCGAGCTGCCGAGCCCAGAGCTCCTCGCCGCGCGCGTCGAGCATGTGGACGAAGGCCTCCCCTCCGGTCAGTCCCGCGACGACCACGCTGCCGCTCGCGCCGGTGTCCACCGAGAGCGCGGAGTCGATCGCGGCCGAGCCGAGCTGCCGCGTCCAGAGCACCTCGCCGGCCGCGTCGTACGCGCGCACGAACGCGTCCGTCGCGCCCGCGCTCGTCTGGCCGGGCAGGGCTCCCCGGGTCTCGCCGACGACGACGACGTTGCCACGTTCGTCGGCGCTCACGCCGCTCGCGACGTCGGCCCCGGAGGTGCCGAACTGACGAATCCACACCACCTCGCCGTCCGCGTCGTACTTGCACACGAACGCGTCCGTCGCGCCCGCGCTCGTCTGCCCCGGCAGCGTCCCCTGCGTGTGCCCGGCCACGAGCACGTTCCCGGCGCCATCCACGTCGACCGCCTCCGCCGCGTCCCACTCGGTCGAGCCGAACGTCCGGCTCCAGACCAGGTCGCCGGCCGCGTCGTACTTGCGCACGAACGCGCTGACGGGGCCCGCGTTCGAGATCGTCTCGCCCGCGACGAGCACGTTGCCGCTCGCGTCCACGCTCACCGACGACGCCCGGTCGTTGGAGTGGTGGCCGAAGCCGAACTGGCGCGTCCAGAGCACGTGGCCCGCGGCGTCGTACTTGCGCACGAACGCGTCGACTCCACCCTCGCTGGTCTGCCCGGGCAAGATCCCGGTGACCTCTCCCGCGACGATCACGTTCCCGCTCGCGTCCACGCGCAGCGCGACCACCTGATCGTACGTGCTCGTGCCGAACTGCCGCGTCCACCCGGACATGCAGGTCCGATCGCTCGTGCTCGAGCCGGGCGCCGCCTCGACCTCGCCCGCCGGGCACACCGTCCAGAGCGCGCACGAGGGTGCGTTCGACGTCGCGCTGAACGTGCCGGCCGCACAAGGCGCGCAGCTCCGGTCCCCGACCTCGCTGCCCGCGTGGGCGACGTGGGTACCGGCGACACACTCGGTGCGCGCCACGCAGGCGGTCGCCGGATCGGCGTCGTCGTCCCAGCTGTCGGCGTCGCATGCCGTCGACGGCAGATCGCCGCCCGGGCAATACGCGCCGGCCGCGCATCGCGCGCAGGTGGGCGGCATCGTGCTCGTGCCCGGCGCCGTCTGCACCGAGCCCGGCGCGCAGCCCTCGCGCGGCACGCAGACCGACTGGTTCGGCCCCGAGGTGTAGGTCCCCGAGGGACAGCTCGCGCACTCGCGGTCGCCCGTCGCGTCCCCCTCGCGCGTCACGTACGAGCCGGCCTCGCAGCGGGTCCACGCGACGCAAGCGTGGGCGTTCTCCTCGGCGCTGAAGCTCCCGCTCGTGCAGCCGGCGCAGGTCCGATCGCGCGACGCGCTCCCTTCCTCGACGACGTGCTCGCCTGCGTCGCACGTGGTCCACGCGACGCACTCCGTGGCGGCGTCCTCGTCGTGATCGAACGTACCGCTCGCACAGGCTCCGGCTCCTCCGTCGTGGACGTCTCCGCCGTCCAGGCGGATCTCGCCGCCGTCGGGTGGAAGCTCGCCGCTGTCCGGCCGCACCTGCGCATCCGGCCGCGACCGCGGCGTGTGCTCGCAGGCCGCGAGCGCGACCATCACGGTGACGGACACCACAAGTCTCTGCCGCATGGAGCCTCCGGCTCGTTCTTGCGACGTCCGCTCGCCTCCGGTGCGGAGCGGCGTGTCTTGCGTCTCTCGTGGCGTGTTCGGCGGTAGGCGCGGTCGCGAGCTGCGACGAGGCTCACGCGAGCGCGGCGCGCAGGCGGCGGACGGCCGGGCTCGCGAAGGAGGGGCGCGGCTTGCCGAGCTCGCGGAGAGCGAGCTTGCCGGCGACGTAGCCGGACGACGCCGAGGGGATGACGCCGGCGCTCATGACCGATGCGCCGGCGAGGTAGAGCCCATCGATGGGCGCGCGGGTCGCGAAGCGGAACGGGATGACCTGGCCGACGGTGTGCGCCGGCCCGTAGATGTTGCCGGCGGGGGTGGAGGCGAAGCTGACGTTGGTCGCGGGGGTGCCGACCTCGCGGAGGATCACGTGCTCGCGGAGGCCGGGGAGGTACTTCTCGGCGAGCTCGACGTAGTGATCGGCGATCGCGTTCTTCTTCTCCTCGTACTCGGCGCCGCGCTTCATGGTCTTGCCGCCGAACCACTTGGCGAAGGGGCGCGGATCGCAGAGCGTGACGAGCTCGACGGTCTGCTCGCCCGCCGGCGCGAGGCCGCCCTGCGGGTCCTTGTTGGTCGGGACGCTCAGGAAGAAGGAGCCGTTCTCGGTGAAGTCGCGGAGGGCCGCGGGGGTGTAGGTGCGATCGATGTCGAGGCTCGGGTAGCTCCACACGTTCATGCGGCCGACGCGGCTCGTGTCGAGCGCGCCGTCGACGCCGAGGTAGATGGTGAGCGAGGCGACCGAGTGCTCGAGGCGCTCCACCTTGTCGCGGAGCCGGCGGCCGAGGTGCTCGAGGCCGACCATGCCGTAGGTGGCGCCCGCCTGGGCGTTCGAGATCACGGCGCGGCCGCGGTAGGTCTTGCCCTCGGCCGTGCGCACGCCGGTGACGCGCCCGCCCTCGTGGAGGATGGCCTCGACGCGGCTGTTCCGATGGAGCTCGGCGCCCTCTTCGAGGAGCGCGTCCACGAAGGCGTCGCGCATGCGCCCGCTGCCGCCGGCCGGCACGTACGCGCCGCCGGCGTAGTGGGTGATCACCCCGAGGTGCATCAGCGCGGAGAGGCGCGAGGGCGGCAGGCCGAGGTCGCCGCAGGGCCCGGAGAGCGCGGCCTTGAGGCGCGGATCGTCGAAGTAGTGATCGAGGCACTCGGCGAGCGTGGCGCGAGAGAAGCGAGCGAGGCTCGGCACGGCGCGCACGACGCTCCACGCGTCGCCGAGCGAGTGGACGTCGCGCGTGCCCTTGAGCGCGCGCTCGAAGCCGCCGAGGAAGCGGAAGAAGCGATCGAGCGGCCGCCTCTCGCGCGGGAAGTCGGCGGCCAGCCGGTCGCGGTAGCGCTCGAGCCCGACGCAGCTCTTCACGTCGTACTCGGGGAAGACGTAGCGATCGATCGCGTCCCGATCGAGCTCGACGAAGGCGACGTGATCGAGGCCGAGGCCGTCGAGCATCTGCCGGAAGCCGCCGCCCGGGCCGCACTCGCCGATGTAGTGGATGCCCGGATCGAAGTGGAAGTGCTTGCGCGCGAACGGGTTCGAGTAGCCGCCGTACTGCTTGCCGGCCTCGAGCACCAACACCGAGCGCTTGGCGCGCGCGGCGGTCAGCGCGGCGGTGAGGCCGCCGATGCCGGATCCGATCACGATGACGTCGTAGGTCTGGCTCATCTCTTCGCTCGCTTCTTCTTCTTCGTGCTCTTCGGAGGAGAGGCCGGCGCGTGCGCGCGCAGGAGCGCCTCCGTCATCGAC
>JAEZBP010000423.1 GCA_023427125.1 Pseudomonadota bacterium
CGGACGGCGCGTCGGCGGGGAACGCGCGGCCCATGATCGCCGCGAACGGCGCGGCCAACGCCCACCGTCCTCGCCAGACCAGGTGCACGACGCCGGCGTGCGCGGTGACGAGAGGCGTGTCGACAAGCACGCCGGCGCGCGGATCGATGGCCACCGCGGGCGTCAGCTCGGTTCCGTCCGCGCGATGGCGGTGCAGCGTCCAATCGCGGAGCACGTAGTAGATGCCGTCCGACGCGGCGGCGACCATCGAGCGCGGCGGAAGCGTGACCCGCGCGCGCACGAGGCCGGTCGAGGCCTCGACGCGAGTCACCGTGTCGCCGCCGGACACGACGAAGTCGTCGCCCTCGGTGAGCAGGCTCGACACGTTGCCGTCCACCGGAACCGGTGTGAGCGGCGCCCCGGTCACGGCGTCGAAGCGCTCGAGGCCGCCCCAGCGGGGCGTCGCGCAGACATCGCCGGCGCATGCGAGGCCGCTCTCGAGGCCGGATGTGGGCAGCCCCACCGTTCCATCGGGCAGGACGGACTGGCGGTACGCGGAGCGTATCCCTGCGGCGTCCTGTGTCGTGTAGTGGATCCAGTAGCGGCCGCCTCCGAACGCGAGCCCGGACACGATCGACGCCCAGCCCTCGCCGAGCGCGAGCTCCGGCGTGTCGAGGATGGCGCCGTCGCTCGCGCGGACGCGGAACGCGATCGCGCCTCGCCCGGCGCTCCGGGTCCCCGCAACCAGGAAGTCCGTTCCGTCGGTCGCGACCCTCGGCGGCTCGGCGACGCTGCCGTAGATCCCATAGCTCGGCTGCGTGTTCGCGCCCGCGTCGAGCAGGCGGCCGTCCTCTGCGTCGATGCGCACGAAGCGCAAGGCTTGAGGCCAAGAGCCGTCATGGATCCACGCGACCAGGCACACCGCGCCCGCGCACGCCATCGCCGGCTCCCACGGCTCCTCGCGATCGGCGTCGACGATGCGCCTCGGCGCCGGATCCGTCTCGGCCGAGACGATCGGATCGAGCCACGCCGGGAGCGCGCTCGCCGCGACGATCGACGCGGGCACCACGAGCTCGAGCCCGCCCGGCACGAGGCGCGCCGAGATCGGCGTGCGCGCGCCCTCTGCGTCGATGAACGTGCCGTGGCCGTAGCCGTACACGCGCCCGTCGGGCCCATCGAAGGAGAGGCCCGCGCTGGAGGCGCCGAGCGGGACGAGCCCCGGCGTGTCGACGCGGACGCGGATCTCACCGTCCGGCCGGGTCACGAGCCAGCGCTGCTCGCGATCCTGCCCGGCGCGGCGCTCGACCTCGAGGAGGCCGTGCGCGCGCGGGTGGAACGGGAGGGCGCGCGGCGCCTCCGGCGAGGGCGACGGATCGGCGCTGCAGCCCGCGAGCAGGAGCGCGAGCGCGCATGCGCCGGCGCGCGTCATGCGACCGGCGGCTTGGGCGCCTGCTCGTTCTTCATCAGACCGACGAGCGAGGCGAAGTCGTCGAGTAGAGTCGGATCGTTGCGCGCCTTGAAGCGCACGGTCGCGAGCACCTCGAGGAGCGCGCGCCACGCGGCGTCGTCGGCGAGGCGGCGGGCGTCGGCCACGGGCGCGAGCGCGCGCGCCTGCTTCTCGATCAGCTCCTCCTCGCGCTGCCCCGCCTTCTGGGCGCGCGCGGCGAGCGAGATGATCTTCGCGGCGCTGTAGCCCTCGACGCGCAGCCCGCGCGCCTTCATCGCGCGCGCGACGTCGTCGGCGACGTCCTCCCAGCCCTCGCGACCCGCGAGGAGCGCGCTGCGCTCTTCCGACGTCAGCACCTTTCGTGCGGGGCGGCCCTTCTTCTTGCGTGCGGGCGCCGTGTTCTTCTTCGCGGCCTTCTTTTTCGAGACCTTCTTCGAGCTCTTGCGTGCGTTTGCCATCGCATTTCCCTCCGAGAGACAGCGTAGCGGCATTTTCCTCGCCGATAAATGCTCCCGCCCTCTTCGCGCAGGCCCTTTTTTCTTGGGGATCCGCGATGCTCGGGCCCGATGCCCCTCCCGGGTCGCTCGGGCGGCCGGAGGCGGCGCTCGAGCGAGAGGGAGGAGCCGGGGGCGACGCCCGGTCGAGCCGCCCGAGCGCCCGGTCCGCCGATCGTCAGCGCTTGCGCCAGGGATAGAAGACGAGGCCTTGCCCTCGCGCGCTGCGCATGAGGGCGGCGTCGTCGAGCAGGATCACGTCGAGGGCGGCGCCCGACGCGTCGCCGGCGCGGCGGAGCGAGCTCGTCAGCTCGTTGACGCGCTGGCGGAAGCCCGCGTCGACGCGCAGGCCGATCGTGGGCACCGGGGCGGTCGGCCCGCGCGAGGCGTGCATCGCGCACGCCCACTCGACCTCCGGGTAGTCGCGCAGGACGGCGGTGAGCGCGTCGAGCAGCTCGTCCGGCGGCTCGCTCGGCAGCGGGGCGACCGCCACGCTCGCTCCGCCGCCGAAGGTCGCCGCCTTCGCCGAGGCGTTGAAGTCGGCCGACGCGGTGAAGCCCGGGATCGACGGAGGCTCGGTCGGCGCCTTGATCGAGCCCGGCGCCGGCGTCGGTCGCACCGCCTGGATCAGGGTCGAAGAGATCTTCCCGGCGCCCGCGTAGGGGCCCTGCGAGTCGCGCCGCGCGGCGGGGGTCATGAGGGGCTCGAGCTCCCCGCGCGCGATCTCGAGCGCGTGCGGCGAGGCCACGTCGACCACCACGAAGCTCAGGTGCTCGCGCGTCGCGTAGTTGAACGCCGCGCGCGCGCCGACCTCCGCGTAGGGCGCCTCGCCGCGCGCGTCGAGCCACCCGTAGCGGCGCGCGGCCTCCTCGAGCTCGACGCGATCGGTGAACATCGGCAGCGCCGCGATGCCCTCTCGGTTCACCAGCGTGCGCCACCCCTCGATGCCGCTCGGCCACGGGATCACGAAGACCGTCCGCTGCGAGAGCGCGACCAGCGCGTCGACCTTCGCCTGACCGCCCTGGTGGGCGTCGGCGACGAGGCGGCGAAAGGCAGCGAGCTGAGGATCGGGGACGGGTCGCAACGGAGGAGCTCCCAAAGTGGGCAGTGTACCTTCAACGCCGCGCGCGCGTACTTTCGTGCATGCTGCGCCGATGAGCTATCGAGCCCGCCGTCGCGCGTGCCCCGCCTGCACGAGCCCGATGGACGAGCTGCCCGTGCGCGCCGACGATCCGAGCGCCCACGCACAGATCGATCGGTGCGCCGCCTGCGGCGGGCTCTTCCTCGAGTTCTTCGACGGCGAGCCGTCGGCCCTCTCCCGCGAGCTGCGCGAGCACAGCGACGCCGGCGCCCTCCCCGCGCGCCACCCCTCCCATCCCCTCGCCTGCCCCGACTGCGAGGCGCCGATGGTGCGCCGCGCCTACCTCGGCGTGGGCCCCGAGCTCGCGCGCTGCGAGAG
>JAEZBP010000472.1 GCA_023427125.1 Pseudomonadota bacterium
AGCCGTCGCACCCTGCGAGGGCGAGCGCGACGGTCAAGGGCATGATGAAGCGTCGATGCATCTTCGTTCTCTCCTCCGGCTCGTGAGATCGAGTCGGGCCTCCTCCTCGGCAACGGGCGTGCCGGGAGCGCATCGGGCGGCGTCGAGCGCGCGCAAGGGCGCTCGGGGGTGCGCGCGCAGCGCTCGCGCAGCGCGCGCGCACGCTTCGGAGAATCGCCGGGTCGGAGATCGCCTCGCTCGCCGAGGTCGCGGAGCGATTGGGCATGTGAGCCGCGTGGACCTGTGGGATCGAGACTTCGTGCCCGCGCGACGATTCTTCGCTCGTTAGACGGCCTCGGCTCTCTCGCGCCGAGGAGAGGCGGGAGCGAGCTTCAGGGGCGGGGGGTACTGGTACCCGCGTAACCCGGAGCGAGCTTCGGGGCGGGGGGTACTAGTCTTGTCATCGACGGTCGGGCAAGGTCGGCACATGGACGATGGCGAGGAGCTCTCGGAGCTGCGGGACAACCTCCGTGAGGCGCGTCGCGTCATCGACGAGCTTCGCGCCGAGAACGCGCGATGCGAGGCGCGGCTCCGCGACGCCGAGCGGAGCTGCGCCGAGAGCGATGCGCGCGCCGCGCGGCTGTGCGCGATGCTCGATCAGAGCGCGGACGTGATCTCGCTGAGCGACGCCGACGGCAACATCCTCGAGGTCTTCGGCGCCATCGAGCGGATCCTCGGCCGGCCCGCGGCGGAGATCGTCGGGACGAATGGGTACGAGTGGTTCCACCCGGAGGATCGCGAGCACGTCGGCGCGATGTTGAGCGCGGTCGGCGGGGAGGGAGGGCACAGCGCGCTCGCCGAGGCACGGGTGCTGCGGCCGGACGGGAGCACGCGGTGGCTCGAGCTGCGGGCGGTGAACCGGCTCGCGGATCCGGCGGTGGGCGCGGTGATCGGCAACGTCCGCGACATGACGGAGCGACGTGAGGCCGTCGAGGCGCTCCGCACGCGCGACGAGCAGTACCGGCACGTGTTCGACGCGACCCCGGTGCCCATCGTCGTTCACGTCGAGGGGAGGGTCGCTTTTGCGAACCCCGCGGCCGCCGACGGGCTCGGCTTCCGCGACGTGAGCGAGCTCGTCGGCCGGTCGATGCTCGAGCTCGCGCATGGAGAGAGCCGCGCCCAGATGGAGGCGCGGATGACGAACGCGTCCCAGCCCGTCGCGGGGATGCTGCCGCGCGTGGAGCAGGAGCTGCGCCGCGCCGACGGGCGCATCATCACGGCGGAGGTCACGACCACGCGCTTCCTCTTCGAGGGGCGGCCTGCGGCCATCAGCGTGGCGCACGACGTGACGGCGAGGAAGCAGGCCGAGGACGCCCTCCGCGCGGCGTCGCTCGAGGCCGATCGCGCGCGCCGCTGGCTCGAGGCGACGCTCGACGCGCTCCCGATCGCGGCATGGATCACCGACGCCGACGCGCACCGCGTCCACGCCAACGCGGCGGTCGCGGCGCTCTGGGGGCAGGCGCCCGACGTGACCGAGGCGAACGCGTTCGAGCAGTACCGCGGGTGGTTCGCCGGCGGGGGCGCGGTTCAGCCGGATCAGTGGCCGCTGGCTCGGACGCTGCGGACGGGCGAGACGATCGCCGGTGAGCTCATCGAGATCGAGCGCGCCGACGGAGCGCGACGCCACGTGCTCGGGTCGAGCGCGCCCATCCGCGGCGCGGACGGGCGCCTCGAGGGGGCGGTCGGCGTGCTCGTCGACATCACCGATCGCGTGCGGGCGGAGCGAGAGCGCGAGCGGCTCATCGCCTCGCTCGACTTCGCGCGGCAACGCCTGGGGACGCTGCTCGAGCGGGCGCCGGCGTTCATCGCCGTGACCCGCGGGCCGGCGCACACCTTCGAGCTGGCGAACGCGGCCACCCGCGAGCTGATGGGCGCCCGCGAGCTCGTCGGTCGCGACATCGCGGACGTGCTCCCCGAGGCGGCCGCGCAGGGCTTCTCCGCGATCGCCGACGAGGTGCTGCGCACGGGGGAGCCCTTCGTCGGCACGGGGATGCCGCTCACGTTGCCCCACGACGGCGGCGCGCGGACGGTCTACATGAACTTCGTCTATCAGCCCGTGGTCGAGCCGGACGGAGCGCGCTCGGGCGTCTTCATGCTGGGCGTCGACGTCACCGAGCAGGTCGTCGAGGCGCGCCGGGTGCGCGCCCAATTCGAGGCGCTCCCGTTGCCGACGCTCGTGTTCCGGCACGTGCGCGACGACGACGGACGCGCGCAGCTCGTGTTCGTCGATCACAACCGGGCCGCGGCGGTGATGGCCCCCGGCGGGATCGGCCCGCTCGGCATGCGCCTGAGCGACTACCTCCCCGACGACGCGCCGACCGTCCAGGAGATCCTGGGCGCGATCGAGGAGGGGGAGGTGCGGCAGCGGGAGCTCGAGTACCGCTTCCGCTCGATGGGCGAGCTGCGGCGCTTCGTCGCGACCATCGCTCCGATCCCTCCGGACCTCGTCGTGCTCTTCGCCGACGATGTCACGGAGCGGCGCGAGCTCGAAGAGCAGCTGCGCCAATCGCAGAAGATGGAGGCGATCGGTCGGGTCGCCGGCGGCGTCGCTCACGACTTCAACAACCTCCTCTCGGTGATCCTCAGCTACACGGAGTTCGCGCTCGAGGCGTCCGAGTTGGACGCCCAGACGCGCGAGGACATCCTCGAGATCAAGCGCGCGGGTGAGCGCGCCGGAGAGCTCACCCGGCAGATGCTGATGTTCAGCCGGCAGCAGGTCATCGCCCCACAGCCGCTGCGGCTGGCCGACTGCGTCAAGAGCGTCGAGCGCATGCTCCGTCGGGTGATCGGCGAGGACATCGAGCTGGTGCTGATCACGACGGACACCGGGACGGTCCACGCCGACCCTGCGCAGATCGACCTCGTGCTGATGAACCTGGCCGTGAACGCGCGCGACGCGATGCCGCGGGGCGGGAGCATCACCATCGCCACGGCGGACGTCGAGCTCGACGCGAGCCGCGCGCAGCGCTCGGGCGTCTCACCGGGCCCGCACGTCCAGCTCTCGTTCCGCGACAACGGCATCGGCATGGACGCCGAGACGCAAGCGCGCGTGTTCGAGCCGTTCTTCACCACGAAGGACCCGGGGAAGGGCACGGGCCTCGGGCTCGCGACGGTCTTCGGGATCGTGCGGCAGTCGCTCGGCGGGATCGTGGTCGAGAGCGAGCCGGGCCGAGGCGCGACCTTCCTCATCCACCTTCCGCGGCACGCCGCGAGTGAGACGCTCGCCCCGCGCTCGTCCGTGCGGCCGCCGGCAGGCGGCGCGGAGACGATCTTGCTCGTCGACGACGACCCTGGCGTGCGCCGCGCGGCGCGTACGATCTTGGGGCGCGCCGGCTATCGGGTGCTCGAGGCGCAGACCGTGGGTGACGCCATCCTCCTCGGCGAGCAGCACCCGGATTCGATCCATCTCCTGCTGACCGACGTGGTGATGCCGCTGATGAGCGGGCCCGAGCTGGCGGCGCGGCTCCTCGCGCTGCGGCCGGCGATGCGCGTGCTGCTCGTGTCGGGCTACGCGGGGGATGAGCTCGCGCACCACGGCGCGGTCGACGCGGCGTTCCTCCAGAAGCCGTTCACGCCGGAGTCGCTCATCCACGCGGTCCGCGACGCGCTCGACGTGTCACATCAGCTCGACTGATCTC
>JAEZBP010000490.1 GCA_023427125.1 Pseudomonadota bacterium
GGGTGCAGATCACGGCCTGAACGATCCGGGCTGTTAATCTCGGCCGCTCCGTGTTAACCGGGGGCATGGCGAAGCGGAAGAAGGGCGAAGGCCCTGTGCAGCTCGAGGCGCGTGACGAGCGTGAGGCTCGGGTGATGGAGGCGGCGCGCCGGGCGTACCGGCTCGCAAAGGACAAGCTCCACGAGGCGCGCGATCCCGCGTCGTCGAAGGAGGCGTACGAGACGGTCTGGGCCGCGACGGACGAGGTGGGTCGAACGATCGTGGAGTCGGTCGAGGACGAGGAGGCCGATGAGGACCCAGATCTATTCGTCGACGAACATGGCGTGCGGTGGACGGCGGTCACCGAGGATGCTCGCACGTACCACACGCTACGCGGCCCGGTCCGCGTGAAGCGCAAGCGGCACCGAGCGGTGCGCAACGGGCCGACGCGCTGCCTCTTCGAGGAGCGCCGCGGCGTGATGTCGCGCAGCACGATGCCAGACCTCGGCGAAGCGATCCTGCGCACCTACGCGGATGTGCCGGGCGACGAGGCGGCGAAATTGCTGACGGCGCTGACGCGGCACGCGGTCTCGCCGTCGCGCATCAAGCGCTTCGTGGTCGACGAGTCGAGCACGATGGCCTCGCAGGAGAAGGAGTTCTTCGGCGCGGTGCTCGCCGAGCAGTCGGTGCCCAAGGAGGTGAAGACCCTCGTGGCCAGCGTGGACGCGCTGAGCCTGCGTCTGCGCCTGGAGGGCTGGAAGCAGGCGACGGTCGCCACCATCACGATGCTCGACGCCGAGGGCGAGCCGGTTCGTCGCGGGTCCGGCACGCACACGATCCGGATCGCCGAGATGCCCGAGGCGGGCAAGGCCACGATCATGGAGCGCATCGAGCGGGAGGTCCGCGCCCTCGTCGCACAGCGCCCTGATCTCGCGATCGAGGTCGTCATCGATGGCGCCGTCGACCTGCGCACGCACCTGCTCGAACGCTTCCCCGAAGCGCGCCACCTCACCGACTTCTTCCACGTCGCGGAGCATCTTGGCGAGGCGCTGCGGTTGTTGTTCCCGTCTGACGACGCGCGGCGCGCCGAGGAGCGGGCGCGCTGGTGTCACAAGCTGAAGCACAAGCAGGGCACCCCGTTCCGACTCTGGCGCTGGCTCCGCGACGAGATGAGCCGCGAAGAGGACCCCGTCTCGAGCTCGGCGCGCCGCGAGATCGAGAAGCACGCCGAGTACATCTACAACCAGCGCGAATGGATGAAGTACCCGCAGGCCGTCGCGGCCAAGGCTGCCCTCGGCAGCGGCCCAGTCGAGGCCGCGTGCAAGACGCTCGTCACCCAGCGGCTGAAGGTCTCGGGCGCCTCGTGGTCGCGTGAAGGCGCCGGGGGCGTCCTCTACCTCCGCTCGCTCCTTCAGTCCGACCGCTTCCACCATGCGTTCGCGTTCAGGCAGGCCACTGCGCGCGTCGCCTGATCAGCTCGTGAGCTGCACCCAGTTCCACTGGGACCGGCAGCATCAGCGGAACGAGGAGAGCAGTTGCTGGGTTCGAGTAGCGCACAACTGGGCTGGAGCTCAGTTTGGCACGTTCTTTCTTCCGCGGGTTGGAATGGAAGTGCTCGTCAGCTTCCTCGGCGGAAACCCGAATCGGCCATTGGTGACCGGGTGCGTCTACAACGGAAGCAATCACGTCCCTCACCTCAACCTGCCACAGGAGAAGACGCAGACCGTCATTCGCACGCAGAGCACCGGTCCGGGGGGCGCCAGCTCCGGCTACAACGAGATCCGTTTCGAGGACTTGAGCGGGCAGGAGTACGTTTCCGTTCACGCGCAGCGCGATCTCCGCGAGAAGGTGCTTCGAAACCGTAAGACGCAGATCGATAATGACGATCGCCTGACGGTTGCTCGGAACTCGACTACGCGAATTCGCGGAGAGGAGAAGCGCGATGTTTACCGAGATGCCCGGTGGACGTACCATTCTGAGATTTTCTGGCATGCGAACCGGCGCAAGACCGCGATTGGGTTCGTGGTCGACGGCGAAGATCCGGGTGACTATTACGTCAACTGTACCGAGCGTATTACTGCGTTCGGCGATACGCTGGCCGCTCCAGTCTGGAAGGATACATCCGACTTCGCGGGCCGGCTGACGGAGTTTACGGGCATGTCACGCTGGGCAATGACCTTCGAGAATGGGGAGTTTGAGCTGAGCTGCCCGCCGGATCCGCCAACGAAGCTCAAATATTCTGCGATGGACGGGTACATCGATTTCAGCGGAAGAAACCGCGTCATGATGGCCGCAGGTTCTCCGCCCGCCGCACTCTCGGGCGTGTCGGTGGAGCCCGACAAGGTCGTGCTGAAGAGCCCCGGTGAGATCAAGGCGGAGATCACCAACGGTCTCGCGGCGATCGAGATGAGCGCGAGCTCGATACTCTTCCGCGTGGGCCCGACGGAGGTCCTCCTGCACCCCGCGGGGGTCACCATCAACGCTCCCATCTTCCAGCAATCCGGAAGCGTCTCGCTCGTGTTGGCTCCGGTCGTCAGCCGCGGCGGAAAGCCGACATGGGACTGACGACCGAGCTCCCGTTGCTGGGATGGGCTCAGGCCTCCGGGCGGGCGCCATCGCTCCGGGTTGCAGGAGCACGATGGAGCGAGCGGCTCGCACAGTGGCTCGGCGTGCTCCGCCCTCGGTGGCCGGGATGGCCTTTGATCGGTCCCCGGCTCGTGGCGCGCCCCACGATCATTATCGCCGCCGACACGCCATTCCCAGGGCTCGCAGTCGCGCTCGAGCACCAGGCCGTGGGGGAGGGCCCGCGCGGAGAGTGGCACGTAGTCCTCGTCGACGAGCGTGGGGGAGCGATTGGCGAGCGTGTGATCGCCGCGCGTGCGCACCGTGGCCTGACCACTGGTACGTCGGTCCACCTCCAGCGCTGGGGGTGCACGATGCGCCGGGTCGATCGATCGGTGCGCTGTGTGGACCTCGATGGATTCATGATCATCGTGACCGATGTCGACGGTGTGGCCGAGCTCACCGACCCTTACGGATCTCGCGCGCAGGCGCTTTTCGATGAGCGCGGCTCACTCGTGTCGCTCGACGGCTCCGGAACGGCATTCGCCCCCACTTTCGACGAGGGCACCGGCCTGCTCGTGGGTCTCGACGAGACCTCGGCCGGAGGGCATCGAACTCGCCACCTCACAATCGTGCGCGATGATCGAGCGCTCGCGCGCAGGATTGCGTGCACGTCTGGCGATTTCGCAGCGGAGTACGACGAAGCCGGTCGGCTCCGTAGTCTTGGCTCGAAGGACGCTGCAGGCCTCAACCTAGGCTACTTTGACGATACGAGGGCGGCGGTCTCGCAGCTCACGACCCCTCGGTCGGGAGCGTGGTCCCTGGCGTCTAACGGTGACCGTGGGTGGCTCGCGGTCTCGGCGGACGGGCATGCCTGGTCACTCGTGTTCGATGCCTTTGGTCTCCTCATTCGTGAGATGGCGCCCGATGCTGTGGTTCGCGAGATCGAGCGGGACGAGAGCCATGGCTCTCCGGTCGCGGTGCGGAGTGAGGGCTCGGAGGTCTCGTACTTCTACGATGCAGAGGGCTTTGTCGTATACGCGGAGGAGGTGAACGGCGGACACTGCCACTTCGAGTACGACCCTGACGGGCGGCTGACCCAGACGACCGTTCCCGGCGTCGGAAGCTTCCGTCGGGTCTTCGATGCCGATGGGCGGCTCGTGTCCGTTCTCACGCCCGAAGGGAGCCGGGAGCTTCGCTGGGCGGACGACGGCCGCGGCATGTGGGTGATCGGGCCGCGCGGGGAGGTGTTCGTCGCGCTCGGACACGGACGGGTCTCGGGCATCGCTGAAGGGTCACGGTCCTGGTCGTTCTCAAGTGATGACCGCGGTTACGAGTGGCTGTCGAGCTCAGAGGGGCAGCAGCTCTACTTCGGTTGCGCAAGCAAGGGGACCCAGCACTGGGGCGCCCCAGGGATCTACGATGCCACGGTCGAGCGTGACGGCGCCGGGCGCCTCATCGCGTGCGGCAATGCACGAGAGATCGTCCGGGCCGGCCGTGACGCGCAGGGGGCCATCATCTCCATCGGCTCGCGCTGCTCAATCAAGCGGGATGCGGGTGGACGTGTGGTCCGGATCGAGCTCGGCGCCCTTCTCGAAGAGCGGAGCTACGTGGCCGACCGCCTGGTTTGGATTCGACGGAACGACTCGATCGTGCGGCAGGAGAGCTGGCGCGGTGGCGTCGTATCGGCGTTCTCGGCGGGTTTAGGTGCGTTCCAGGCCCAACTGGATGCGCGTGGAGGACTCGTACGCATCGAGGAACCCGTCGATCCTGTAGGCACCTCGGAGGGCCCCGTACTGCGCTCCTTCGAGCGCGACGAAATGGGCCACATCGTCCGCGCGAGTCGTGGCGCGCGCGCCTCGACCCGGGAGTGGACAGACGGTCGGCTCGTGCGAGAGCACGACTGTCGATGGCCATCAAAAACCGTAGGAATCTGACCG
>JAEZBP010000522.1 GCA_023427125.1 Pseudomonadota bacterium
TCGCCGGTAACCGGGCGGGCATCGCCGGGAGTGGCGCGCCGATCGCCGGTAGAGGCTCCGGGCATCGGTGGGAGCCGCGTCCGTGCCGCCGGTAGCGGCCGCGGCATCACATGTTGTGAGCCGGACATCGCCGGTAACGGCCTACCGCATCATCGGGAGCCCGCGCGGCACGGCCGGGAGCTGGCCGGGCATCGCCGGGAGTCGCGCGATCGTTATCGGTGGTGATACGGAGAGCGCCTGTAACGGGCTCGGGATCGCCGGTAACGGCTCGGGATCGCCGGTAATCGGCTCGCATCCGCCCGCTGGACCTCGCTCAGCGCCCCCTGCGGCAGGGGCAGGGGGGCGCTTCGGCCTCGGCACCGGCCCTCGCCACTCCCCCCTGACGCGGCGCACCCGCCGCGCCAGCGGCGCGAATGCTGAGCTGGCGAGGGGGTGCGCTGGCACGGCGGCTGCGCCGGGAGGGGGGAGCGGCGAGGGCAAGGTGCGGCGCGCTGTTTCACGGCGTCATGGGGATCGCTGCGCGGTGCCGGGCTGCCGGCACGCGGCGTTCGTGGACATTCACCACGTGGAGCGCCGAGCGGATGGGGGCGATCACGATCCGGAGCGGCTCATCACGCTCTGCGGCGCGCATCACGCGGCGGTGCATGAGGGGACGCTGGTGATCCGCGGGACGTACTCGGCCGGGTTCAGCTTCGAGCACGCTGATGGCGGCCTACGGCGAGGTGAGCGCGTCGCCGGCGCGGTCGGCGCTGTTGGCGCAGGTGCTGGTGGCGCTGGAGGAGCTCGCGACGTACTCGGCGACCCACGTGGGTCGCGGCGAGCACTGCGCCGCGGTCGAGCAGGCGGCGATCCACGTGGGGCACGAGACGAGCGCGGGCGAGGCGGCTGGCGCTGCGCGAGGGGCGCTGCCCAACGCGAGCTGGGCGCGTGAAGAGCTGGCGACGTACTCGGCGACCCACGTGGGTCGCGGGCAGCTCGATCGCGCGACGCCCCACGTGATCGGCGCCTTCGTGCGGGCCGCTCGGGCCTACCCCCGATCACGTCGCTCGCTCGCACGTGCCGTGTAGCGACGCTCGCTGCGCGGCGGCTCGACGGGTACTCTCAACCGATGGAGATCGACCTCGCCGCTGCCGCTCGCAACCGGAGCGATGAAGAGCTCCTGGCGATGCTCGAGCGCGATCATCACGACTACACGGCCGAGGCGCTCGACGCGGCGAGGGCCGAGCTGCGCTCGCGCGGCGTCGGGTGGGCCGAGCCGGTAGAGCAGGCGCCGAAGAATGGCGTTGCGCGACCGTCGGGTCCCGCGGCCAGCACGTGGACGGGGCTCGGCGCGATCCTCCTCGGGATCGCGATGGTGAACTTGCTCTGGCGCGGCGTCTCGCTCCCCGGGCTCGCGCTTCTGATCCCGGGGGCGGCGCTCCTCTTGCGCTCGATGAAGCGATAGCGGTGAGCCCTTCACAAGGCGCCGAATGACGGTATCATCGCGCTCGTGGGGCACGCGGCGCACTTCCTCCGACGGCTGGATCGGCTCTCCGATCCGCACGTCGAGCTCGCGCTGACGCTCTACAACGATCCCGAGCTGCTCGGGGCGACGCTGGCGCGCGCGAAGCTGCCGGAGAGCGCAGCCCGAGTGGCGATCACGCTCGATCACCCTGCCCTCGGGCCCTTCCTCGTCGTCACGCGCGAGGGGCGCTTCGTGACCTGCCTCGGGCGCGGGATGCGCACGGGCGATCTGCCGATCGTCACGCGCGAGCAGCTCGACGCCGCCGCGCGGCAGGTGGAGCGGATGCGCGAGGCGATCGCTCAGTCGCGCTTCTTCGACTCGAACCAGGGCCTGCTCCGCAAGAAGGTGGACGCGCTCTACCGAGACGCGGAGCACGTGAGCCGCGAGCAGATCGAGGATCTCGCGCGGTGGGAGCCGCTCCTCGGGAGCGCGTACCTCTTGGTGTGCACCGGCACCGGCTCCGACCTGCTCGACGTGCGCAGGCGGGTGAAGAACGTCCGGCGGCCCCACCCGCGCCACGAGGCGCTCCTCCGCCACTATCACTCGACGCTCTACGCGATGGCGCACCTCTACGTGCTGGCGGGGATGAGCCCCCAGACGCGCGAGGGCCTCGTCGCCCTCCTCCCGCAGAGCACCGCCTTCACCTGGACGTGGGCCGGGCTGCGGCACGACAACAGCTACGTCCTCTTTCGCGCGCTCTGGTCGACGGGGCGCCTCGGCAAGCCGCTGCTCCCCGGACAGAAGAACCGGCTGCGCGGCGAGCTGACGTACTTCGGGATGGCCGACGCCGTCCTCGGCACCGCGATGATCGGGCTCGCGCACGACAAGCTGCGCGCCGAGGCCCGCAAGGCGCTCGCCGCCCCGCGCAAGCCGATGACCGTCGATCCCCGCATCGCGCCCTTCGGCGAGCTGCTCGACGTCGTCGTCGACCTCGCGTTCGACGCGCCGGAGGAGGCGGACGCAGTGGCCGTCCACATGGGCCAGCAGCTGCTCATGAGGAACCGGGAGAAGCTGCCCGAGCGTTACCGCTGGGAGAAGGCGGAGGACGTGCCGGAGGAGCTGGCCCGCCCGGCGCTGATCTACGTGCCCCATCGGATGGTGACCGAGCTGGAGATGTTCTCCTACTTCCTCCACATGCTCCCCTGGCTGGCGCGCGCGCAGCCCGGCGAGCTCTACCTGCCGCAGGACCTCATCGACGCCGTCCGCACGCCGTGGACGATGGAGGAGACCATCGAGCAGCTCGAGGGCCTGCGCGACGAGGAGGGCGTGCCGACGCCGGCCAAGAGCGAGAAGGTCGGCCGCAACGATCCGTGTACGTGCGGGAGCGGCAAGAAGTACAAGCGCTGCTGCGGGTGATCGGCCCTCCCAGGGTTGGCGCGCGGCCCGCGGGGCGGCACCATGTATCCATCGCTTTCTGGAGGGGCCGGCAATGACGGGGCGAGCATGGATCGGAGTCTTGGGCGTCGCGGCGAGCCTGGCGCTCGCGGCGTTGGCGCCCGGGACGCGCGCTCAGAGCGGCGAAGAGATCGTGATCGTGGTGCACGGCCTGCGCGCGGACACGGGGCTGGTGCGCGGCGGCATCTACGCGTCGGCCGACGTGTGGACGCGGCCTGGGCACATGGTCGCGGTGTGCAACGTGCCCGTGAGGGCGGGCGTCGCGCGCTGCGCGATGCGCCCGCCGGGGCCCGGCCGCTACGCGTTCGCCTTCTATCACGACGCGAACGGCAACCGGCAGTTCGACCGCGACCTCGTAGGCTTCCCCTCGGAGGGCTACGGCTTCTCGAACGACGTGCGGCCCGGCTTCGAGGTCCCGCCCTTCGAGAGCGCCGCGTTCACCGTCGCGGCCGGGCGCCGCTACACGGCGCGCGCCGCGACGCAGTACGGCTGGAACCCTTGAGCTATCGAGCGGGGACGGTCCACTCGCCCGAGACCTCGAGCATCCCGGTCCAGATGTGCGGGATCGGCCCGCCGCCGAAGAGCTCGTTCGTCGGCCCATCGAAGGTGGGGCGGCCTCCTTCCCATCGCTGGATGCTGTTCTGGTAGGCCCACACGACGCGCACGACGCGGCCGGGCTCGAAGCCGGGCCGGCGCGCCGCCCCCCCGCGCGTGAAGAGGTCGATGGTGAAGGCCTGCGTCTCGGTGCGCGACTCGCGCGGTCCGAGCAGCGGGAAGTCGTGCTCGGTGATGACGTAGCCGTGAGGGCGAGGCTCGGGGAGGAAGAGCGGTTCTTCCGACGGAGACCACATCCGGATCGAGCTGATCCCGCTGCGGAAGGCCTCGGACTGCGGCATGTAGATCCGCAGCGGTGCGTCGGTGAGGTTCTCGAAGTGCAGGCGCAGCCTGCGCGTCGGCAACCGGTCTATCTCGACCGCGTCGTCGAGCTCGAGCCGGATCTGCAGCCGGCCGTCGCTCGCCGGCGCGCCGATCCAGCGCGACGGAGGGGGCGGCGCATCGTCGTCCCCCGCGCTTGCGTCGCCGCCGCAGGCCGCCATCGCCATCATCGCGCCTCCGAACATCCAACAGCGCGCGAGCACCTACGCGTCCGCTTCCCCGTGGCCCTGCTCGCGCAGCGCGGCGCGCAAGCGCTCGGCGGCGGCGTCGAGCTCCTCGGGCTTGGCGTGCTTGTCCTGCCGCGCGAAGTCGAGATCGGTGAGCTCCCAGATCGGCGTGAGGTGCACGTGCAGGTGCCGCACCTCGAGGCCCGCGATCATCAGGCCGACCTTCGTCGGGTGCCACGCGGCGTCGATGCCCTTCGCGATCTTCTGCGCGACCTGCATCAGGTGGGCGAGCAGCTCGGGCGAGGCGTCGATCCAGGAATCGACCTCCTCGCGCGGGACGACCAGCACATGGCCGGGGCGCAGGGGCGCGGTGGTGAGGAAGGAGACGCAGCGCCGGTCCTTCCACACGAAGCGCGCGGGGGCCTCGCCGGCGATGATCTTCGAGAAGATGCTCGTCATGACGCGAGCTTCGTCTCTCGCCGCGCGCCGCGCAATCGCGAGCTCGGCCGTGCCCGCCACCGCGCCCGGGCTATCCTGCGCCCGCCTTGTCGCTCGAGCAGCTGGAGACCGTGGCGCAGACGATCGCTCGCATCGCGCCCCACCTGACGCCCGAGGCGACGATCTCTCCTCGGACCCTCGCGCTGGCCGAGGGCACCGAGCCTCCTCCCACCGACGCGTCGCTCCCGCGCGTCTCGCTCGGAGGCGTGCTCGCGGCGCCGGATGCCGGCGGGAGCGCCGCCGATCTCGAGGTGCTCGGTCTGCTCGGCGAGGGCGGGCTCGGCCGGGTGATGCTCGCGCGGCAGCGCTCGGTCGGGCGCGACGTCGCGGTGAAGCTCGCCCACGATCGGGAGCGCGGGAGCGCGGCGCTCCGCGCGGAGGCCCGTACGATGGGCCGGCTCGAGCACCCGAACGTGGTGCCGGTTCACGCGATCGGGCTCGACGACGAGGGCGGCGTCGTGCTGGTCATGAAGCGCGTGGAGGGCGTCGACTGGCGCGCGCTCTTGCGCGATCCCGATCACGCGTGGTGGCAGCGGCTCGAGGTGCCGCCGTCCGAGCGGCTCGGCTTCCACGTCGACGTGCTCTCGCAGGTCGCCAACGCGCTCCACTTCGCCCACGACCACGGCGTCTTCCATCGCGACGTCAAGCCCGAGAACGTGCTCATCGGCGCCCACGGCGACGTGTACCTCGCGGACTGGGGCGTCGCTCTGCTGCCGCATGAGCGCGCCGCCGAGGCGAAGGCGACCATCGTCGGCACGCCGGCGTACATGGCGCCCGAGATGGTGCTCGGCGATCCGGCGGAGATCACCGCTCGGACCGACGTCTACCTCCTCGGCTCGTCGCTCCACGAGATCCTGACGGGCCGGCCGCGGCACCCGGCCCGCGCCATCCCCGCGGCGCTCATGTCGGCGTACCTCTCCGAGCCCTTCGAGTACCCGAAGAGCGCCTCCGAGGAGCTCGCCGCGCTCGCGACCGCCGCGACCTCGAGGGAGCCCTCGGAGCGCCCGGCGAGCGCGCTCGAGTTC
>JAEZBP010000546.1 GCA_023427125.1 Pseudomonadota bacterium
GCCGAGCGGAGCGGCGATCCCGCCCGGTCGGCGCTCCCCGTCCCCGGTGTCCAGCACGCGGGGAACCGCGGTGCTCGGCGTTCCCCGAGCGAGACGGTCTTCGACAGCCTGCACCAGCGCGCGGCCGAGCGGCGCGGCCATCCCGTCCAGCCGGCGCTCCCCGTCCGGCGAAACAGCTCCGCTCGGCGCTGCGACGCGCTCGGCGATCTTGCGGCAGCCTCTCAGGTGGCCTCACACCGGCGGTGACTGAGCGCCTCGGGGCGTGCCAAGGTGCGCGAGCATGGAGCCGCGGCTCGGACGAGGGAGTGGCCTCCGGCTTGCCTGGCCGACGGCGGGACAAATGAGAGAGGGGCGTGAGGCGAGCATCGATGACGTTGCTGGTGGTCGGCGCGCTCGGGTGCGGACCGGCGCCGGTGCTCCCGCCGGACGTCGAGCCCGAGGCCTGGATCGAGGCGCGCCCGCCGTGCACGCTGAGCCACGACCATGACCTGGCGTTCATTCGGGTGTGGGCCAGCCCGGCGGCGCACGGGCCCTACACCACCTTCGAGGGTGCCTACCCGCCGGGCGCCAGCTTGCTCAAGGCGATGTACGCCGACGAGGGCTGCGACGAGCTCATCGGATTCGTGACGATGGAGAAGCTCGAGGAGGGCCGAGCGCCCGAGGACATGGACTGGGGGTGGCATCGCTTCGACGAGGACGGCGCCGAGGTGGTCAACCCGCGCCGCATCCCCTCGACCTGCGTGGACTGCCACGTCTGGCACTGCGGCGAGCTGCCGTACGGCTGGGATCTGACGTGCTCGCAAGACGGCCTAGAGCCGCTAGGGCCAGCGCCCGGGAGCTGACGCTTTGAGCTCGAGACACATCGCCATCTTCGCTGTCCTGCTGCTCGCCGCGTGCGAGAGCATCTACACCACACCCGACGCCGGCCCGGCGCAGGAGTGGTCGGTGGTGCACGTCGGGCTCGACGAGGGGGTCACATCCGTCTGGGGGCGCTCGTCGACGGACGTCTACACGGTCGGCGGCGACACCGGCGACGGACCGCTGGTGCTCCACTTCGATGGGGAGGGATGGACGCGCCTCGCGACCGGCGCGAGCGGCGACCTCTGGTGGGTGAACGGGCCGAGCGGCGAGGACGCCACCGACGCGGATCCGATCTTCATGGGCGGCGAAGGCGGGCTCATCCTGCGCTACGACGGCGCGAGCTTCACGACGATGGCGACGCCGGGGACCGGCACCGTGTACGGCGTCTGGGCCGCCGCGCCCGACGACGTGTGGGCGGTGGGCGGCGTCTTCGCGAGCGACGGCTTCGCGTGGCGCTACGACGGCGCCGAGTGGACCGCGGTAGAGCTGCCCAACCTCGGAGGTCACGGTCTCTTCAAGGTCTGGGGGAACGCGAGCGACGACGTGTGGATGGTCGGCGCGGGCGGCACGATGCTCCGCTGGAACGGGAGCACCGTCGCGCGAGTCGAGTCCGCGACCACGCGCACCCTCTTCACGATCCACGTCGACGGCGATCGCGCGGCGGCCGTGGGTGGCTCGGGGACCGCGGCGCTCGTCGAGCGCCAGCGCGGCGTGTTCGTCGACCACAGCCCGACGTTCGTCTCGCAGCTCTTCGGCGTCTGGCTGACGGAAGAGAGCGGCTTCGCCGTGGGCTTGAACGGCACGATCCGGCGCCGCGCGCCGGAGGGCTGGGTGCAGGACGTCTCGGAGCTCAGCTTCATCCCTGCGCTCCACGCGGTGTGGGGCGACGACGCCGGCGGCGTCTGGGCGGTCGGCGGTCAGGTGATCACCGAGCCGCTCACCGACGGAGTGATCCTTCATCGTGGAGTGTCGCCCGTGCCGGGTGGGCCTATCGATGAATGACCATGAGGGGATGGACCGAGCTTCTGCTAGCCGGCTCGCTCGGCCTGGCAGGATGCGATGGAGGATGCCCCGACGAGTCGGGGGTAGCCTGCGTCTTCGCCGGCACGGGCGAGCTGGGCCTCGGTGACGACGGCCTGCCGGCACGGCAGACCGATCTCTACTGGGCGATGGACATGGAGTTCGCGCCCGACGGAAGGCCCTACCTCCTCGACTGGAACAATCACCTCGTCCGGCGGGTGAACGCGGACGGAACCGTCGAGACGATCATCGGCGACTTCGTCGGTGACGGGCCGGGCGACGGCAGCGATCTGACGCTGCCCGGCGCGCCGGGCAACACCGTCCGCCTGAACCACCCCACCGACATCCAGTTCGACGGCGAGGGCAACCTCATCCTCGCGGCCTGGCACAACCACAAGCTGCGCGTGTGGGATCCGAGCACCGGCCTCGTCCACGTGATGTGCGGCCGCGGCGGCGGCTACGCGGGCGATGGCGGCCCGGCCGAGAGCGCGATCTTCAATCAGCCGAAGGACATCGTGCTGCGCGACGACGGCTCGATCTACATCCTCGATCAGCGCAACCACCGCATCCGCCTCATCGCGCCGGACGGAACCATCGACACCGTGGTCGGCGCCGGCACCGCGGGCTTCTCGGGCGACGGGGGCGATCCGCTCTTGGCCGAGCTGCGCTTCGAGGCGGGCGGCAACCCGGAGCCCTCGGGCGGCATCACGATGGACGACGAGGGGATCCTCTACATCGCCGACGGCCTGAACCACCGCATCCGCCGGGTGGACTTCGTCGCGAACACCATCGAGACCGTCGTCGGCACGGGCGAGGCGGGCTTCTCCGGCGACGGTGGCCCCGGCACCAGCGCGCAGGTGAGCCACGTGCGCGACGTCGAGATCGGGCCCGACGGGCGCCTCTACTTCGCCGACACCGAGATCGATCGCATCCGCGCGTGGGACCCGTCGAGCGGGGGGGGGGGGACC
>JAEZBP010000556.1 GCA_023427125.1 Pseudomonadota bacterium
GCCGAGCGGAGCGGCCCTGCCGTCGGGTCCCCATCCCGGCTGTGACGCTGTCGATCTCCTGGTCCGTTCGTCCTGAGCGCGGCTCGCGAAAGCGAGCCGCAGTCGAAGGACGCGCGGCCGCAGCGCCCTTCGACCGCGGCCGCGCTGCGCGCGCCCTGCAGTCCGGAACGACATCGGCGCTCGGGGTCCCTCGTCTGATAGAGTCGATCGGGACATTCGAGGGAGACATCGATGCCGAGCCTGGATCTGAGCACACTCACCCCCGAGCAGCGCCCGGGCGGAGCGTGGGCGGCTGCGCTGCTGCACGCGATCGCGCGCGACGAGGCGGCGGGGCGGCGTCCTCCGCGGCTGACCGAGCCCAAGCTCGACACGTGGATGCGCTTTCGCGGCCGGCTCACCAATGCCGACCTCGTCGCGCTCCTGCTCGAAGACGCCGCGGTGCTCCACCCCATCCCCTTCGATCCCTCCACCCTCGAGGCGCCCCTCGAACTGCCCGAGACCACGGCCGACGCGTGGATTGGCGCGCTCGCGTCTCTCCCCCTCACCTCGCCCGGCGCGGAGTACGTCGCGGCGCAGGCCCGGTTGCTGGAGGTCCCGACGCGGATGGCCCGCTCCGATCTCCACGTCGTCAAGCCGCACCAGCGCGTGCTCGAGCTGCCGGGCACCGGCGGTCAGCTCGCCCATCACCTCGTCTCCACGCAGGGCGATCTCACGCTTCAGGACAACTTCACCATCGCCTGCGGCTCGTGGCAGGAGCTCACGCTCGCCGGCGTGGTCGCCCTCGAGCTCGGCGCGCCCCGCACCGACTTCGCCCTCCGCGCCGGCGCCGAGGTGCTGCGCGACGCGAACCACCCGCTGCGCCAGCGGAGCTTCGACTTCGTCATCGGCCTCCCGACAAGGGCGGCCTCTTCCACGTCGAAGACCAGCTCGCGATCTGGTTCTCGCGCGCCAACATCGTGCTGGTCTGAATGACCGAGCGCGATGCGAGGACACGGATGGCGCGAGGCAGCCGCGGCTTCTGGGTCCTGCTCGTCCCCGGCGTCATCTACAAGCGCCAGCCCCGCTTCAACGAGGGCCCCGCGATGTGGCACCTCGAAGGCGCGACGCTCCCCGTCACGAAGCCGCTGCCCTGACGCCGCTCGCTCCGCCCATGTGCCTGCTCACCAACCAGGAGACCCGACGATGCCGACTCGCCTTCTCTACCTCACGCTCCCGCTCATCTGCGCGGGGGCCGTCGCATGCGGGCCGAGCTCCCCGGGCGACGCCGGGCCGGGCGAGATCGATGCGAGCGGCGAGGACGCCGGCCGCGTCGTGGTCGACGGTGGCCGCTCCGAAGACGCCAGCGTTGTGACGCCCACCGAGATCGTGTTCTCGGCGCCGGGCGCGAGCGTGCTCTACGTGCGCGGGACGGTCCGCCTTCAGCTCGTGACCACCGGCCCGGATGCCGAGCGCATGGAGCTCTGGAAGGACGGCGCCCTCCTCATCGTCGTCCCGCCGCCCTACACGTACGACTGGCTCTCCGACGAGGAGACCGAGGGCGAGCACGTCTTCGAGGCGCGGGCGCTCATCGGCGGCGCGGTCGTCGCCACCGCGGAGCGTCGCTTTCACGTCGACCGCACGCCCCCGACGCTGATCGCGGCGACCCCGCTGGCCGACACCGAGACTGCGCTCTCCACGCCCGTCGTGCTCACGTTCTCGGAGCCGCTCGCGACCGCGACCATCGACGACGAGAGCGTCACGATGGCGGTCGACACGACCGCGCTCGAACACACGCGCACCGTGCGCGAAGGAGACACCACGATCGAGCTGCAGCTCACCGCCGCCCCCACGTCGCTGCCCGCGACCGCAGTGGTCACGCTCACCAGCGCGATCACCGACCGCGCCGGCAACGCGCTCGAGGAAGACGTGGTGCACAACGTCCTCTATCCGACCTGGATCGCGCTGGTCGACGACGTGGATCTGCCCGAGGGACACGAGGCCGTCGCGCTGGAGGTCGAGCCCACTGGCGCGATCTGGATCCTCACCCGCGCCGGCTCCTATACCGAACACACCTTGTTTCGATGGGAGGACGGCGCGCTGGGTGCTCCGGTCGGGGTCGCGGGAGGCGCTTTCGCGTCGAACGCGACCTTCCGGCTGAGCTCGACGGGACGGCCCGTGGTGGCGTACGTCGACGCCGACCGCGACGTGCACGTCGACACGCTGGAGGCGGACGGCACGTGGTCGGCCGCGCCGGTCATCGTGTCCGTCGACGTGCCGGCCATCGACCTGGAGCTCGGGCCGGACGACACGCGCTACCTCGCCTGGCAGCCCACCTCGACCACGATCGAGGTCGTCTCCCTCGTCGGGGGGGCGTGGACGCGCATCGGCGACATCGTCCCGGGCCGTGCCAGGTTTGTCGTCGATCTCGCCCTCGACTCCGCCTCCGTGCCTTATCTGGCCTACCAGAGCGACGCCGAGGGCGGCTTCCTCGCGCGGTACGCCGGTGCCTGGACTCTCACCTCGGTGTGCCCGTCCTCCAGCACTTACAGTCGCTGCGGGGACGTGCGGCTCGCCGCGCACGGAGATGGATCCGTCCGAGGCTTCGTGACCCGCTTGCAGCGCAGCACGAGCACCGGCCCCTTCGGCGCGCAGCACACGATCCGACCGCCGCCGGGATGGACCGTCGAGCGGATGGGCCCCGGCACGGCCCTCTGGCCGATCGGGACCGCCACCGGGTACGTGTACATCCAATCCAACGACTCGACGTTCCGCGACGAGACCGGCTCGAGCCCCTGGCCTCCCCCGGACCACGACGTGAACGCGATCGCCGTTCACGAAGGCCGTCCCGTCGTTGCGGGCCGCGATGGCCTACACACACTGAACCGGCTCTAAGCGACACTTTCGCTCACGAAGCCGCTATCCTGACCCGGTCACCACCTACCGGGGAGGATGCGATGTCGCAGCCTGTCGACGCCTACATCAAGGGGATTCACAAGCGGTTCGACTTCTACGCCAACTGGCTGCCGAACGCGCCGCGCGCGCTCGGCGACGTCGGCGTCCTGAGCGGAAAGAAGTTCGAGCGCGTCACGACGCTGGCGAAGCTCGGCGTGCCCTTCGAGACGCGGGCCGGGGTCGCCGGGGAGGACTTCGCCCACACGTCCGGCGAGAGCGTCGAGCTGCGCGTCAAGGTGAGCGGAGAGGCGCTGCCGGGCTCGACGCTCGAGCTCGGCAAGGCGGGCGCCTCCGTCTCGTTCACCGACTCGGGCGCATTCGTGTTTCAGGCCAGCGCGCCGGCCCAGGACGAGATCGAGGATCTGCACGCGCTCGAGAAGGCGCTGCTGCGTCACGAGGACTGGCAGCCCGAGTGGTGCGTCGTCACCCGGCTGGTCCGCGCGGAGCGGCTGACGGTGTTGGTCTCCGAGTCGTCGAACGCCTCGGTCGACATCGAGGCCGCGGCGGACCTGAAGACGTCCGCGGTCTCGCTGGCCGACGCCGAGGTGGGCCTGGAGGTGAAGCACCAGAAGGGTCAGGTCACCTCGGTTCTCTCTGCGGTGGGCACGACGCCGCTGCTCGGGCTCTCGCGCATGCGCAAGAGCTGGGTGGACTGGCTGCTCTCGCGCGACCCGCACCTCGGCCGAGCGGGCCTGGATGGCGATGCGGCGCCTCCGCAGGAGCCGGTGCTCGAAGACGTGCAGCCGTAGGAGGGATCGATGGAGACCGCGCTCCTTCACATCGGGCTCACGGACTCGCTGCACTTCCTGTTCCGGGCGGGAGACCGAGCAGTGGAGGCGCAGGTCTCCGCCGAGAAGGGCTACAGACTTTCGAGCCGGCTCCTCAGCGATCCCGAGCTGTCGGTCGAGGCGCGCAGGCGCATCATCCAGCGCAGCTCGATCGTCCCCTCGCCGATCGTGTCCAAGGCGAAGAAGTGGCTGGCGCGCCAGAGCGACGGCGGCGTTATCGCGGTCCTCGCGGACGGGGAGCTGTCGTGCATGCCCTGGGAAGCGATCCTCGCTGCGCAGGGTCTGGTCGCGCCGGAATGCCTGGTCGTCCACGCGCTCGATCACGCGGGATTCCCGCCCCTGATCGCTCCGCGCAGCCTCGCCGTCGGCTGGCCGCGCTTCGGAGCATTCGAAGATCCCGTCGTCGAGCGCGAGCTCGACGAGCTGGCCCGCCGCTTCTCGGCCGGTTCCTTCGAGGTACGGACCCTCCCCGATCCGTCCCCGCACGAACTGCTCGAGGCCATCGCCATCGACGGTCCAGGGATCGTCCACCTCAGCACAGCGCTGCGCCAGGATGCCGGCGGCCCCAAGCTGCCCGCCATGGGGGAAGGAGGAGAGATCGCGTGGATTCCGCTGGATGTCGTCGAGAGCGTCATGGGGCCGACAGTTACCTCGCCCGGCGTGAAGATCGTGATCCTGAACGGATCTCGCACCGGATATCCAGCGGCGGAGCGGCTCTGCAGAAACCTCAACGCGGTCGTGGTTGGCTGGGATGACTTGGTCGACGGCACCGTGGGCTCGGACTTTGCGCTCTTCCTCTTTCAGCGGCTCTCGGAAGGGCACACGCTCGCCGACGCGGTCCACGCGTTCGCCCGCTCGCTGCTCGCCACGCGCAACACATCGAGCCTCTGGCGCGACTGCCTGCCGGTCATCTACTACCCGAACCCCGACTGGGTGGACTGGCGCCCGATCCCGCCCCAACCCGAGTCGACCTCGGCGCCCACGCAGTCACCGGCGCTCGAGGCTTTGGTCACGCGGAGCTTCACGCCGGAGACGACGCGCGCCGAGCCCGTCAAGCCGGTCCCCACCACGCCGCCCCCCGAGGGCCCGTGGATCCGCGTCGACTTCACTCCGCTGCAGGCCATCAACCCGGCGTTGCTCGTCAACGGCATACCGCCCATCGAGAGCATCTCCCTCGACTCGCCGCGGCGGCAGACCGTGCGCCTCCGCATCGACTGCGACACCGGCGCGGCGGTGAGCACCTATCGCCAGACGCTGGACCTCGAGGTGGGCATGCACCCCTCGTCGATGGCCAACGACGTGTTCTTCCCGGTCCTGCACGAGCTCGTCGAGCGCAAGACCCGCCGGCGCCGCATCGTGATGACCCTGACCGTCGAGTCGCTCGACGGAACGCAGCGCGTCGAGATCACCAAGTCCGTCCTGTGGATGGGCGCCGACGAGTGGATCGATCGGCGCGAGACCTGGCAGTACGTCCCCGCGTTCGTCGATCCCTTCGATCCGGTCATCGCGGAGATCATCCGCAGCGCGGTCCCGGTGCTGCGCACGATCGGCGATCCGACCGACGACTTCTCGGGCTATCAGCGCAACTTCGGCGACCACACCAGCCGCCAGATGCAGGCCATCTTCCAAGCGCTGCGGGACGATGCGCGCGGCATCCGCTACGCCACGCCGGCCGGCGGCGCGATCCCGGACCCCGGTCGCGCGAGGAACCTCGGCCAGTTCGTCCGCCGCCATCGCGAGGTGCTCGAGCGCCGCCTCGGCACCTGCCACGACCTGGCGCTCCTGCTCGCCGCCTGCGCCGAGCACATCAGCATCCACCCGCTCGTGGTGCTCGTCCCGGGCCACACCTTCTTCGGCTTCTGGCGCACCCACCAGGCTCACCGCGACTTCTGGACCGGGCTCCGGTCCCCGACCGGCGTTCCGACCTGGACGATCGACGACGCACCGAAGCTGAAGGCGCTGGTCGACAAGGGCGACGTCGTCTTGGTCGAGGCGACCGACATCTGCCGGGCGTCCTCGTACGTCTCGGCGTGTGACGCCGGCAAGCAGCGCCTCGAGGATGCGGTCGCTCACGAGCTCGTCGGCTTCGACGTCGCGATCGACGTGCGCAGGGCCCGCGACGGCGGCGTCCAGCCGGTCTGAGCCGCTCCAGCAATGCCGGGCCTCGGGCCCCGCCTCGCCGCTACCCTCGCGAGGCCGTCACGCCGACGCTCGCCGGGACCGCCCTGGCGGCCGCTGACGCGCTCGAGCACGCCGGCGATCCGCTCTCGGCCGCGCCGCGATCACCACGGCCCCAGCCCGCCTCGCGGCGCAGGCGCGCGAGCGCCTCGA
>JAEZBP010000603.1 GCA_023427125.1 Pseudomonadota bacterium
GCCGAGCGCTGCGGTGGCCGTCGCGACGGCGACGATGACGATGAGGTTCCGAATGAGTCGGTGCATGAGTCGCTCGAGTGGGATCCGCGAGGTGGGCGGGACGTTAGACCGCCGGTGGCGACGCTCCCCCTGGGGTAGAGGCCGCAAGCTTGGAAAGGAATATCACGCGGATCAAGCCTCCGCGTGAGGTTTGCGGTCGAGCCGGAAGAGGGCTCGAACGTCGGGAATACCTCGTGCTAGACCCGGCGCCAGGAGCGCCGTGGAGAGAGTCGAGCGAACGTCGAGCGTCACCGAGAGCGACCCCGCGAAGGGGCGCCCGGCGGACGCCCTCAAGGCCCGCCTGCGGATCGCGCTCTTGCGGCGAAAGCGCCTGCTGATCGCGCTCTGCGTGGCCCTCGTGGCCCTGGTCGCGGTCCGGGCGAGCTGGTCCGGGGCGAGCGCGGCCACCCTCGAGGAGGCGCTCGCCCTCGTGGCGGCGCGCAGCGGCGTTCGTGTCGATCCATCCACGGTCGTGTGGCTGGAGGAGGACGGCGGGCCGCTGGTCATGCGCGGCGCCGTGTTCCTCGGGCACCGGGAGGGCGAGCTCGGCGACCTCTGGTACGCCGAGGTGCGCTCCGGCGGCGAGGGCACCGCGCTCGACGTCGCGTCGCTGACCAACCTGACCCGCACCGGCAGCGCCGACGAGACCGCGCTCCTCTTCGACGGCGTCCACCTCGCGTACGCGACCAAGGTCGGCGAGCGCTTCGACGCCGTGGTCGTGATGGACAGCTCGGGCGAGCCCGACGCGCTCACCGCCGACTGGTCGTTCCTCGCGCGGCTGCAGAACGGGATCACGAACCTCCAGACGACCGGACGGACGGAAGGGTTTGGTGTGCGGCGCTATCAGCTCGCCGCGCCGGCCGCCTCGCTGCGCCTCGAGCGCCGGGACGGGCACTTCCTCGCCGTCGTCGGCGACGACCTGCTCGAGCTCGATCCGGCGCGCGCCGAGCCCCTCGAGGGCGCCGCGCTCATCGAGCTGCAGCCGCAGACCAAGGGCCGGCCCGGGACCATCGCCTGGGTGGTCGACACGGTGCGCGGGGTCTCGTGGATCGGGCCCGAGCCCATCGAGTGGGCGGAGAACCGCGCCTTCGCGGTGAAGGATCTGCTCACCCGCGGCTGGCACGGCGTGGTCGGCGCGCCGGACACCGCCGAGGCGGTCGCCCGGGACCTCGGCGGGCCGGCGACGATCTCCGAGGCCCGGATGGCGATCCTCACGGTCACCGATCCCGAGCTCGGCTGGCCGCCCGCGCCGCTCGAGCCGCTGATCACCGATCCGCCGGTCGAGGGGGAGGGCCGCTGGATCCCGATCGTCGACGATCCCTACGTCAACCAGTACCCGGGCGCGCCGCCCGCGTTCTACCAGACCTTCATCCGCGCCGACGCCGCGCGCGACTTCACACGCGTGTACGTGACGATCTGGGATCCGCGGCAGGTCCAGCTCTCGATGATGGCCGGGACCGTCGAGCCCGAGAGCGCCACCGGCCAGCGCGGCGCCGGCATCATCCCGCGCGACGATCGGACGATGCGCTTCCTGGTCGGCGCCTTCAACGGCGGCTTCCAGGCGCTCCACGGCGAGTTCGGCATGATGGCCGACGATCGCGTCTACCTCCCGCCCAAGCCCTGGGCGGCCACGGTCGCGGTCTTCGCCGACGGAAGGGTCGGCATGGGCTCCTGGCCGGCGCCCGACTGGCAGGGGAACGTCTACAGCGAGAACCTCGCGAACCGGCAGATCCCCGAGGACATGGTGGCCTTCCGCCAGAACCTCACGAGCGTGGTCGAGGACGGCCGCTACAACCCCTGGCAGCGCTGGTACTGGGGCGCGGCGCCGCGCAACGCCGACGAGCAGACCCTCACGACCCGCAGCGGCCTCTGCCTGACCGACGAGGGGTTCATGGGGTACTTCTGGACCGAGGGCGCCGGCCCCGAGGCGCTCGGTGAGGCGATGCTGCGGACCCGCTGCGCGCGTGGCCTCCACCTCGACATGAACAGCGCCCACTGCGGCTTCGAGCTCTTCCGGCCGAGCCCGCCGGGGGAGACCCCGCCGCGGCTCGCCCAGCGACCGCGCGCCGAGAGCGAGTTCGACGGGCCTTTCCCGCGCACCGAGGGCTGGCACCTGCGCGCGCGCCGCGCGGTGCGCTCGATGGCGATGCCCTTCCCGCGCTACGCCGAGCGCGACGGCCGGGACTTCTTCTATCTCACGCTGCGCCCGGTCCTGCCGGGCCCGCCGATCGACGGCGCGCCGGAGGGGGAGGGCACGTTCGACGCCGAGGGCCTCCCTCACGCCGGCTGGCCGCACGCGTTCGCGCGCACCTCGCTGTCGGGCACCTGGATCGTCCGCATCGATCCGCGTCGCGCGGTGCCCGGCCCGATCCGTGAGGAGCCCCACCGGCGCGCGCTCGCGCACCTCACGGGCGGCGCGGCGCTCGCGCCGGCGAGCGCGACCCACGCGCTCTACGCGCGCCGCATGACGGTGGGGTGGAGCTTCGCGGTCGGCCGGCGGGCGGAGGGCGATCGCGTGATCGTCGCGGGGCCGCCGCTCGATGGCGCCGCGGGCGCGGCGCTCGGGCTCGATCGCGACGGCTTCCTCGTCTACGCCGAGCGCGGCGAGGGCGACCGCACCCCGCTCGCCGAGCGCCTGCGCGCGGCCGGCGTCGAG
>JAEZBP010000626.1 GCA_023427125.1 Pseudomonadota bacterium
ATCCGAGCGCGACCGATCCCGCCAGCAGGACGGCGGCGGCCGCGCGATCGAAGCGCCACATCGGCGGCGCGAAGAGCAGCGAGGGCAGCGACGCCGCAGCCGCGATCGCGAAGAACAGGTGCGGCGCGTTCGTCATCTCGAGCGCGCCGGCGACGGCGAACGAGGCGCCGACCGCGAGCGCGAGCAGCGAGCCCCAGGTGCGCCCGCCGATCAAGCCGATCGCCGCGACGCCGAGGCCGATGAGCGCGGCGGTGGTGGTCGCGATCCCCTCCATGGCGCAGCGCGCCCCGAGCACCAGCGCGACTCCGAGCAACAGCACGCCCCAGGCGCGCGCCCATCGAACGCGGTTCGGCATGGAGACAAGCCTGACATCGTTCGCCGGCCCGCGCAGGCGGGAGGCTGCCGCGCGTCACGGCGTCAATCTTCGGCCGGACAGTGGTACTGGATGCGAACCTGGCGCAGCGAGGGGCTCCTCGCCCGATCGTCCGAGCGCAGGCGCGCCTCGACCTCGATGAAGGGCTCGTCCGTGAGCGGCCCGGGCGGCTCGCGCAGGTCCGCGTCGGGCGCGAAGGGGCCGAGCCACTCGGCCATCCCGCGCGCGCTCGGGCTCGACGCCGTGCGCAGCGCGATCGCGATGGCGGTGCCGCGCGGGACCTCTCCGTCCCAGCTCACTCGCTCCCAGCGCGTCGGCCCGATGGTGCATCCGGTGCGGACCTCGCGTGCGAAGCCGTCGGGCGCGGTGAAGGTGCGCAGGGCGAAGCCGGTGAAGTCCGAGTAGGTGTAGGGGCGCGAGGCGACGGGGAACTCGCGCTGCACCCCGGTCTCGGGGTCGAGCCGGGTCGCGGTGGAGGATCCCTCGTTCACCACCCAGACGCGCCGCTCGTGATCGAGGCCGACCCCGATGCTGCCGGCGCCGAGCGTCTCGAAGACCCGCATGTCGCCTCCGTCGTCGGCGCGGAAGCGCGTGACGCGCGAGACGTCGCCCGGCTCGTAGCTCGGTACGGTGTGGCTCGCGGTGACGTAGACCCAGCCCTCGTCGTCGATGGCGATGCCGCGCAGCATCTCGTCGTCCGGCAGGTCGAAGCGCCGCCAGCGATCGGCGGCGGGGTCGTAGCGCAGCACCGCCGGGCACGTGAAGCCCGCCATCCAGACCCGCCCTCGTCCGTCGACCGCGATGCCGTAGGAGCCCGAGCAGGGATCGCCTCCGCCCGCGCGCAGGCGTGGGCCGACCTCGCCGGTGCGGGTGTCGACCGACTGGATGAAGCCGCCCGCCAGGAACTCGGTCGCGGTGTCCGCGAGCCACATGATCCCTTCGCCCGTGATGGCCGCGCCGTAGGGGAAGACGTCGACGGGGACGCTGCGCAGGACCGAGCCGTCGCCCGGGTCGAGCTCGAGGACCCGCTGCTCCTCGTGCAGCCCCACCCACACGTCGCCGTCGGCGTCGATCGCGAGAGAGCGCGGCACGGCGTTGATGCGGCCCACGTCGACCGTGAAGAGGATGCACTCGTCGTCCTGCCCGAGGAACTCGCGACCGTCGTGATCGATGCGGCCGTTGCCGTTCAGGTCGCGCGAGGTCTCGATCTCTCCGTTTCCGTTGCGATCGACGCAGTCCGCCTCGTCGCCGGCGATCTTGGTGACCGTGCCCTGCCCCTCGAACGCGCGGTTGGCGACGAAGACGGCGCCGTCGAGCGCGACCGCGGTGCGCGACGGACAGTTGCCGCTCCGCGCGAAGCGATCGCAGGGCGCGCCCGGCGGCTCGGGGTGGCTCCCGCCGCTCAGGATCACCGAGTCGTACTCGCCCGACTGCGATCCGTCGCGGGTGTCGATCTTGACGAGCGTGCCGGTGTCCATGCTCGCGATCCACGCGAAGTACGACTCGCTCCTCGTCCGGAGGAGCTCGAGATCTCCGTCGCGCGCGACCTCCACGCCGCCGCTCTCGTCCGCGTCGCGCCAGCTCTCGCCGTCGCCGGGGACGACGAGCACGTGGCAGCCGCGGCGGCAGTCGCCGCAGGCGCTCGAGACGCCCTCGTCGATCGCTCCGTCGCAGTCGTCGTCGACCCCGTCGCAGCGCTCGGGCGCGCCCGGACGGATGTCGGCGTCGCGGTCGTCGCAGTCGCCGCCGCACGCGGAGACTCCGTCTCCGTCCTCGTCGCGCTCCACCTCGACGTGCACGCACATGTCGCTCGCGCCGTCGCAGCGATCGATCGTGCACTCGATCGCGTCGTCGCAGCGCGGCACGTCGATCGCGACGCAGGCGCGGGTGTCGGGATCGCAGCGCGTGATGCCGTTGCAGAAGACGCCGTCCTCGACGCAGCGCCCCTCGCACTCGTCCTCGATCAGCCCAGTCTTGGCCCCGCAGGCGCCGAGCGCGAGGGCGAGGATCGCGGCGAGCTTCCGCATCGACCCGATGCTCTCTGCTGCGCCACGAGTTGTCGAGCGGCGTGCTCGACTTTGCGGCGCGGGCGCGGCGCGTGCGACCCTCGCCCGATGCGCTGGCTCGTGCTCGCCCTCGTGCTCGCCTCGCCCGCCTCGGCCTGCGCCGACGCGGTCTTCACGATGCCCTGTCCCTTGGGCGCGCGCGAGCAGACCTCGCACGCGGGGCCACGTTGCTCGCCCTGGACCTGCGAGAGCGACGCCGACTGCGAGGGCCCGCGGGTCTGCCGTCCCTGGCGCGGGTGCGTCCAGACCCACGACGTGCCGCCGGCCGGCCGCGGCGCGTTCCGCGATCCTCCTCCGCCGCCGACGCGGGAGGAGCAGGTCCTCGGGAGCTGCCCGCCTAACGCGTCC
>JAEZBP010000696.1 GCA_023427125.1 Pseudomonadota bacterium
GGACGCGTCGAGGGACGGAGCGGCGAGCTCCGATCGCTGGTCGAGAGAGCGGAGGCCGGCGTGGAGGGCCCGACGGCGGCGCACGCCGGCGAGCCCGAGAGCCTCTCGGCGATCGAGCGCGAAGTGAGAGCCGGGAGCCTCGACGCGGAGCAGGCGATCGATCGCCTCGTCGCGCGCGCGCTCGAGCGCGCCGCCGGGCTGTCCGCCGAGCAGCGCGCGGCGCTCGAGGCCAACCTCCGGAGCGCCCTCGCCGAGGACCCGACCCTGCTCGCCCTGCGGAAGGATCTCGAACGTGGATCGTCGTAGTCTCTTGTTCCTCGCCCTCGCGCTCGCGGTGCCCAGCACGGCGGCGGCGCAGGACCCCCGCGTGTACATCGTCTCGGTGGCGATGGACGAGCCGGCCGACGCCATCGCCATGCGCGCGGGCGCCGCCGCGCGCGCCGCGCTGCGCACGATCGAGGGGGTGGACTGGCGCGGGCCCGATCAGGCGTTCCTCGGCTATGACGAGTCGGCGCTGAGCTCGCTGACCCGCGCGCGGACGCGCTTCGAGGCGGGACGACAGGCCTATCTGAACCTCGAGCTCGAGGAGGCGATCGGCGAGCTCGAGCGCGCGGTCGCCGACTTCGACGCCTCCGCCGCCGCGATGGAGGATCCGGGCGATCTCGGCCAGGCGCTCCTCTTCCTCGGCGCGAGCCACGCGTTCAACGGGCAGCGCCGCCAGGCGATCGAGGTCTTCCGGCGCCTGCACACGCAGATGCCGCACATCCGGCCGGACCCCGACACGTTCAACCCGGACGTGGTGGAGCTCTACGACTCCGCGGCGCCGCCCGACGCGCGGAACGCCTCGGGGAGCGTGTCGATCGACAGCAACCCGCCGGGCGCCGTGGTGTACGTCGACTTCCTCGCGCGCGGCCGCACGCCGACGACGGTCGAGGGGCTCATCGGCGGCGATCACGTGATCAGGGTGTCGCGCCCGGGCGCGGCCCCCTTCGTCGAGCCGCTCAGCGTCCGGCGCGGCCGCGCGGCCTCGTCGAACGCCTTCCTCGCGGATCGCGACGAGAGCCTGGCGGGGCTCACCGACGCGCTCTCGCACATCCCGGAGGCGGACATCGGCCGCATCGCCGACGGCAGCCCGATCGGCGAGGTCGCGACCATGCTGGACCTGGCGAAGATCGGCGTCATCCGCGTGTCGAGCGCGGGGGACGGTCAGGCCACGCTCGAGCTCTTGCTCTTCGACGTGGCGAGCGGTCGGCGGCTCGTGCGCGGGCAGGGCACCGTGCAGACCGACACCGGCGTGCTCGAGGCGGGCGTGCTGCGGCTCGTGCAGGGCGCGTTCGAGGCGGCGCTCCGGCCGACGCAGTCGGGCGACGAGGAGAACATCATCGGTGGCGGTGGCGAGCCGCAGCCGGCGCACCCGATCGCGCCGGCCGGCGGGCCGCCGATCTACGAGGAGTGGTGGTTCTGGACCATCATCGGTGCCGTGGTCGTCATCGGGGTGGGCGTGGGCATCGGTGTGGGCGTGGCGACGCAGGGCCCGCCGCTCGGCAACGATCCCGGCGGCCAGGTCATCTTCACGTTCTAGCGGCGGTTCGGATCGATGCGCGCTCTCCTGTCTCTCCTTCTCGTCTCGAACATCGCCGCCCCCGTGTCCGCGCAGGACGAGGGGGAGCGGAGCGGCGTGGCCGTCAGCGCCGTGCTGCTGCGCGAGGGCGGCGCGTCCATCGCGCACGCGTCGGCCGTCTCGATTGGCCTACGGCGCGGCTTCGCCGAGGTGGAGGGCGTCTCGTACGTCCATCCGGTCGATGCCTTGAGCACGCCGATGATCAGCGAAGATCTCCAGATGGCGATGGACGAGCTCGAGCCGATCGCCGACATGGTGCGGACCGGCGACGCGCGCGCGGCGTATCAGCGCGCCGACGAGATCGTCGAGCTCTTCGAGCAGAACCTCGAGGCGGTGCGCCGCTCGCAGCTGGTCGACGCGTACATGCTCGCGGCGATCGGGCGCTGTCGCGCCGGCGAGACCCGCGAGTGCGAGGAGCGCGTCCGCCGCATCATCGCGTTTCGCGAGGCCCTCGACTACGACATCGACCGCTACGGGCCCGAGTCGATCGACAACTTCGATCGCGCGCGCTCCCGCGCGCTCAGCGGGGCGCGAGGCACGCTCATCGTCGAGACCGACCCGCCGGGCGCCGAGGTCTACATCGACGGCCGCAGCTATGGGCCGTCGCCGGCGCCGGCGGTGGGGCTGCTCGTCGGCGCGCCCGACGTGACGGTAAAGGAGCTCGGGTACGAGAAGCTCATCGCCCGCGCCGATGTCGTCAGCGGCCGCGCGAGGGAGGAGCACTATGCGCTCGGCCGCAACGCGCGCGCGCAGCTCATCCTCAGCGACAGCTCGCAGGCGGCGATCCGCGGTGAGCTCGGAGAGCAGCGCGCCGGTGAGGCGATCCGCAGCCTCGGCAACACGCTGGTCGCTGCGCAGATCGTGGTCGGTGTGCTGCGGCCGGCGGCCGGTGGCCGGGTGCACGTGCAGCTCTACCTCTACCACGTGACGACGCGCCTCCTGCAGGCCAGCGAGGAGGCGACGGTCTCGCTCGACGAGGCGGGCATGGAGCGGGCGCGGCAGCTCGCGACCGACCTCTACGCGGGGGTCGACCTCTCCGGTGGCATCGCCGCCCCCGACGATCCCTTGATCGGTCGTCAGCCCGAGCTCCACGAGCAGTGGTGGTTCTGGACCGCGATCGGCGCGGGCGTCGCGCTGATCGTGGGCGCGATCGCGATCGGCGTAGGCGTCGCCGACCAGCAGCCCGTCCCCGATGGCTTCGTCCGTTGGGGCGGAATGCTGCCCTGAGACAATGCGGGCATCGGGCCTCTGCCTCGCGCTCCTCGCGCTCGTGGCCTGCGATCGTCGCGCGGCTCCGCGCGCGGAGGAGTACGAGGGGGTCGAGCTCGCGGCCGAGGTGATGGAGGAGCTCGAGCCGCCCGATCCCAACGAGCCGCCGCCGCCCGCGATCGGCGAGCCGCCGAGCCCGACGGTGCGCCCGCGGGTGCGTGACCGTCCACCTCCGGTGCTCCCGGCCCACCCCGACACCGAGAGCGCGGCCACCGCGCGCGTCTCGGCGAGGCGCTACGTCTATCGGGTTCGGATGATCGTGCCGGCGGGGCTCGGCGACAGCAGCGATCGCATCGCGCGTCCGTCCGCGGAGCTCTTCGTCGACGTCTCGCACGATCGGCTGCGGGCGCGCTTCTCCGGCTCCGGCTGGCCGGTCGGCGCGGGCTCCGAGGTGCGGCTGCGGAGCGATCGCCACGGCGTCTACCTCTTCGACGGAGAGGGCGGCCGCCCGCTCGAGCCGCGCGAGCTCGCGGCATGGTTCGAGGGAGGAGTGGTGCGCCGCCGCGGCCCGCCGCTCCGCATCTATCCGGCCTTCGGGGTGCTCCGCCGCGCGCCGGTCGACGAGGACGTGCCCGGGGCGCTCGTGTGCGCGCTGCTCGCGGAGCTCGCGGGGGAGCCGCGCGAGGAAGCCCTGATGCGCCGCTG
>JAEZBP010000712.1 GCA_023427125.1 Pseudomonadota bacterium
CCGGGCAACCACCCCGCTCCGCGCGGCGCGCCGCGCCGCTCTTCGCTCATGAGTCGGAGCGTAGCCGAGCCGGGGGGCGCGACACCACCCCGCGCCCTCTTGCACTCTCCATGGCGATCGCGGTAAGGCGGCCGCATGCGCATTCGAAACCTCCTCGCGTCGCTCACGCTGACCGCCTCCCTCGCCGCCTTGATCGCAGGGTGCGGCGGGCGCGACTGGCAGGGCGAGAACCGACAGCTCCAAGCGGACCTCGACGCGGCGCGCCGCGATCTCAACCAGGCGACGGCGCGCATCGACGAGCTCGAGACCCAGAACACGGAGCTGCGCGGGCTGCTCGAGTCCCGCGGCGCCGACCTGACGGACATGACGGCGCTCCGCGAGCGGCTGCAGCGCGAGCTCGAGGCGGCGCAGAACCGCGAGCGAGCGCAGCAGCAGCGGCTCGCGGCCCTCCGGGCGATGGCGCGCCAGTTCCGCGACATGGTCGCGGCGGGCCAGCTCCGGGTGCGCATCGTGCGCGGCAACATGGTCGTCGAGCTGCCGGAGAACGTGCTCTTCGACTCCGGCCAAGCCGAGGTGCGCGACGCCGGCCAGCAGGCGCTGACGCAGGTCGCCGAGGTGCTCGCGCGGGTGCCGAACCGCAACTTCCTGGTGGCCGGGCACACCGACAACGTGCCGATCCGCCGGCGCGGCCGCTACGCGACCAACTGGGAGCTCTCCGCGGCGCGCGGTGTCGCGGTCGTGCGCTACCTCGCCGACCACGGCCTGCCGGCCGATCGGCTCGCCGCGGCGGGCTACGCGGACACCCAGCCCGTGGCCTCCAACGACACGGCGGAGGGCCAGGCCCAGAACCGGCGCATCGAGATCATCGTGCTGCCGAACCTCGACGAGCTCCCCGACCTCTCGAGCCTCGAGGGCGAGCTCACCCCGGGCAGCTGAGCAGCCGTTCGACTGCGGCTCGCAGCGCGAGCCGCAGTGAGGACGGACGGGCAGGAGGATCGATCGTGCCGCTCACGCGGGTCGGACGATGAAGGTCACGCGCTCGTCCACGACCGTGTGGACGATGCGCCAGCCGACCCGCGCCGCGGCGCTGCGCGCGATGCTCAAGCCGCGCCCGGTGGTCCCCTCCTGGCTCACCGCGTCGCCGCCGAGGCGTTGCTCGAGCTGGTCCGCATCGAGGACGCGATTCGAGATGCGGATGTGCTCTCTCGTCATCTCGACGGCGACGTGCGGATCGCGCGCCCGCACCGCCTCGCGCCCGGCATTCAGCAGCAGGTTCTCGAGCACCCGCACGACGTCCTCGTCGCTGCCCTCGTAGTGCAAGGTGGACTCGACGCGGAGCTCGACGTCGAGCCCGGTGCGGCCGAGCAAGCTGGCGAGCGTCTGCAGGAAGAGCGCGCTCGAGGGGAGCTCGAGCTGCCCTGCCCCTCCCCGCCACTGCTCGAACACCTGGTACATCGCGATGGACGCGTTCTGGACGTCTTGGACCGTCTCGCGCGCCGCCTCGCGGCTGTGCCAGTCGAGCTGCTGCAGGTTCAGGTGCAGGATGGCGACGAGGTTCCCGAGGTCGTGCGCGAGATCGCTCGCCGCCCGGCCCGCGTCGGCGAGCTCACGGTTCGACTCGGCCTCGAGCCGCGCGCCCGCCGCTCGCTGCTCGGCCTCGAAGCGGCGCATCCAGGTCCACCAGATCGCCCACGCGCTCGTCAGCGCGAACGCGCTCAGCACGATCGTCATCCGCCTTCTTCCTCCACGTCCGAGCGAGCCAGAGAGCCTGCGCGAGCGCCGCCGCGAGCGCGCCGGCGGTCGAGGGGACGAGCCCCGTCCAGTCGGTCGTCTGCCCGATCACGATCTGCGCGGCGCCGAGCGCGGTCAACCCGAGCACCACGAGGTGCGCCAGCGACGGCTCGTCCCCGCGACGCATGGCACGCCCGATCGACACCATGGCGCCGAGCGTCCCGGCCACCCACGCGCCCTGCTGCGCCGGATCGCGAAAGCCGGAGAGCGCCGGCAGCGCGCCGGCGATCGCCAGCGCCGCGGCGATCACGAGCGGCACCACCGCCGAGCGCCGCTCCATGACCGCGCGCGCGATCGCCCACAGCCCGAGCGACGCGATCGCCGCCCGCGCGGTGTCGAGCGAGCCATCGCCGAGCGAGCCGGCGATCGCCTCGGCGGTCCAGACGACCGCGAGGAGCGCGAAGTAGACGCCGATCGGCCGATGCCCCCGCTCGCGCCGCGCGATCGCCCACGCGAGCGCGGCTGCACCGAGGTACGAGACGGCCAGCGTCGCGCTCATCGACCGTCCGCCGCCGCGTCCAATGCGATCGCTCGCACGCGGGCTGGCAATGCCGCCGAGCCATAGGTAGGGTTGACCCTGTGCCCGACCTGGCCAGCCCTGATTTCGGCGTAGTTCTCGTCGTCGAGGACGATCCGGTCATGGGCGCCACGCTCAAGCGCCTCTTCGAGCGCCGTGCAGAGCGCGTGCTCTCGAGCCGAAGCGTCGCCGAGGCCAAGAAGATGCTCTCCGCCGACCAGGTCGACCTCGTCATCCTCGACGTCCGCTTGGACGGGGAGAGCGGGCTCGAGGTCGCCACGTTCGCCTCGACCCTCGTCCCGGCGCCCGCCGTGGTCGCGGTCAGCGGCGCCGCCGGCCCCCAGGAGGCGTTCGCCCTCGCGCAGCTGGGTGTCCGCGCGTACATCCCGAAGGCGGAGATCGCCGCTCGCATCCCGGAGATCGTCGAGCTGGCCCGCGACGTCCCGCCGCTCGGCCCGGTGGTCAAGGCGCAGGTCGGCCGCCGCTCGGTGCGCGAGGTCCAAGAGGTGGTGCGCGACGCGATGCTCGATCAGGCGCTGGCCCTCGAGCACGGCAGCCTCTCCGGCGCGGCCAAGCGGCTCGGCGTCACGCGCCAGGCGGTCCAGCAGATGGCGCGCCGGCGCTTCAAGGAGGAGTAGGCTCCCGCGCTCCGGGGTCCCGCGGTCCAGGGTCGGCACCCGCGCAGCATGCGCCATCGGGCACCGCGTTGGGAGCGCGTTCCACCGGCAGCGCGCGCGCATCCAATGCACGCGGCTGATCACTGGATGCGCGCCTCCCCCGCGGGCCCCGAGGAACGTGGGGCTCCCGCAGCCCGGCATGGGGGTCGCAATCGGCCGGTCTCATGCTCGCACTGCTTCGGACCCGCCGCTTCGCGCCGCTCTTTCTCACCCAGCTGCTCGGCGCGCTGAACGACAACCTCTTCAAGGCCGCGCTGGTGGTGATGCTGACCGTCGGGACCGCCGAGCGCACCTCGATCTCGGTCGAGACGCTCGTCAACCTCGCCTCGGCCCTCCTGATCCTCCCCTTCTTCCTCTTCTCGGCGCTGGCGGGCACGCTCGCCGACAAGCTGGAGAAGGCGCGGCTCATCCGCGCGCTGAAGCTCATCGAGGTGGCGGTGATGCTGGTGGCGGCGGCGGGCTTCCACCTCGGCAGCCTGCCGCTCCTCTTCGGCTCGCTCTTCCTCATGGGCGCGCAGTCGGCGTTCTTCGGGCCGCTGAAGTACGCGATCCTCCCGCAGCACCTCGAGGCGCGCGAGCTCGTCGGCGGCAACGCGCTCGTCGAGACCGGCACCTTCATCGCCATCCTCGCGGGCACCCTGGTGGGCGGGCTGATCGTCGCGCTCGACGGAATCGGCGTCACCGCGATCTCCGCGACGATCGTGGTCATCGCCCTGCTCGGCTGGCTCGCGAGCCGCCACGTCCCCGAGGCGACCCCGAGCGCCAGCCACGTCGTGATCGACTGGAACCTCGCGCGCGGCGCCGTGCGGAACCTGCGCCTCGCGCGCGCCAACCGTCCGGCGTTCCGCGCGATCCTCGGCGCCAGCTGGTTCTGGTTCCTCGGCGCGCTCCTGCTCGCGCAGCTCCCGCTGATCGCGACCGCGGCGATCGGGGGCGACGAGCGCACGATCAGCGTGCTCTTGGCGGTGTTCTCGGTCGGGATCGGGCTCGGCTCGGTGCTCTGCGAGCGGCTGAGCCGAGGGCGGATCGAGCTCGGGCTGGTCGCGCCGGCGTCGCTCGCGCTCACGATACTGCTCCTCGATCTCGCGGGCTCCGTCGCCGCGGCGCCGGGCGACGGGCAGATCCCGCTTCGCCTCGCGCTCGATCTGCTGGGGCTCGGACTGGCCGGCGGCGTCTTCGTGGTGCCGCTCTACGCCTTGATGCAGGAGCGCAGCGCGAGCGAGGAGCGCTCGCGGATCGTCGGGGCCAACAACATCGTGAACGCCGCCTTCATGGTCGGGGCGGCGGGCTTCGGGATCGCGCTCTCCGCGCTCGGCGCCTCCGCGGCGCACATCCTGGCGGCCGGCGCGGCCCTCTCGCTCGTCGCGACCTGCGTGACCGCCGCGCTGACCCGCGACTTCGTGATGCGCCTCGTCGCCGGTCGGCTCGTGCGGGCGATCTACCGCGTGCGTACCGACGGGCTCGAGCACCTGCCGGATCACGGCCCGGCGCTCCTCGTCGCGAACCACGTGACGTACACCGACGCGCTCGTGCTCGGAGGGCTGTGCCGCCGGCCGGTGCGCTTCGTCGTCTACCACCGCATCTACTCGCAGCCGCTCTTGCGCTGGTTCTTCCGTCTGGTGCGCGCCATCCCGATCGCACCGAAGAGCGAAGATCCGGCGCAGCTCGCCCGCGCGCTCGAGGAGATCGACCTCGCGCTCGCCGAGGGCGAGATCGTGGGCATCTTCCCCGAAGGCAAGCTGACGCGCGACGGCGAGCTCGACGAGTTCCGACCGGGCATCGAGCGCATCCTCGCGGCTCGCCCGGTGCCGGTGGTGCCGGTCGCGCTTCGGGGGCTCTGGGGTAGCTTCTTCAGCTACGCGGGCGGCGCGCCGCTCCGCAAGTGGCCCCGGCGCCTCTGGTCGCGGATCGAGATCGTGTTCGGACGGTCAGTCGCGCCAGCGTCGGCGAGCGCCGAGCACCTCCGCGCGCAGGTGGCGGCGCTGCGGGGCCCGCGGCGATGACGCGATCACACTGCTCGCTCCGCTGCGCGACGGCGCTCGCGGATCGAGGCTGAATCGCACGCACCGGTGCGACGCCGCGCCGATGACCAGGGCGGGTGATCCCGCCCGTAGGCAGCCACACGCTCCGCGCGGACCCGCACCGGTCGGTGGAGCCCGCGCGGCTTCTCGCGTGCGACCGCACCCGATCTTCCCCGTGTCCAAGCGGCCGCCGCGCTCACGCGCAGCGACCGCGAGGGCCCCGCCTCTCTAGGCGAGCCAGGGTCTGACCGAGCAAGGAAGAGCAGACCGAAGACTAGGCCGTCTTCTTCTTGCGGCCGCGCTTCTTGCGGCCGGCCACCGGCGCCGACTCGCCCGTCGAGCCGCTCATGACGGCGTCGATGTCGACGCCGATGAGCTTCCACGCGCGGGGATCGAAGCCGTAGCTCGTCTGGGTGTCCTTGATGATCCCGAGCGTGTCTCCGGCGAGCGGAGGCGTCGGGGGCAGCCGGGGCTTCAGCTGCCGGATGCTCGTCATGTTCTCGCCGAGCCCGAGGAGCTCGGTCACGTGGCTCAGGACCTCGTGCGCCTTGAGCGCCTCGCCACCCTTGCCCTCCTGAAGCTCCTTGAGGAGCCGCTTCTTGCGCTTGAGCGTACGGCCGTCCAAGGCGCTCGCCGCCGCTCCCGCGTCAAAGATTCGGTTGAGAGAACGGGCCGCCCTTCGCTTCGCAATCGCCTCGGGGCTGCCTCGCCGTGTCTTCTGCTTTGCTCGTGCCATTGATGCTCCCTGTCAATGGGTATTGACGGCGGATCCTATGCAGGCCGGAGCGCCGTGTCAAATATCATCTTCACTCGTCCGGCCAGCGCCAGGGGGCCCGCGCGAGTGTCCGGGCCCCGCTGCGAGCGCGCCGAGCCTACCATTTTCGCGCTGAAATGCCTAGAAAACGGCGTTTTGGCGACGCGCGGACGGCTCATTGCGCGGCGCGGAACCGCCCGCAGCCGGCGCAAAAAAAATCGTACCGAGGGCGATCGCAGCCCTCGCACAGGCGATCGCGGGAGCCGTGCGGCGGGCCCTCAGGGGTCGGGAGGCGGCCCCTCAGGGGTCGGGAGGGGGGAGGAACATGGGCGCGACGGCGCCGAGCACCGACACCCGATCGATCGCGGCCGGGTCGTTGGCGAGCGCGGCCCCCCGGCGCTCGAGGCCTGCGCCCCAGACCGAGGGATCGAGGAGCGCCGACTCCGTCTGCGCGAGCGCCCCGAGCGCGTCTCCCTCGGCCTCGACGACCACGTCGGTCGCCACGGTCGCCGGCACGATTCCGTCCGCCGCCTGCAGGACGATCCCGGCCCGCTCGTTCCCCGAGAGCGTCACGCGCGCGAGCCGGAGGCCCGAGGCGGTCGGGAGGATCGCTTGCACTCCGTCCCCCGCCCGAAGCTCCAGATCATCGACGATCCGCGTCGCCTCGCGGGTGCCGGCGATGCTGCTGTCCTCGATCGTCGCGGCGTCGGCGTCGACCAGCACCACGCCGGCGAGGCGGTTCCCCGTGAGGGTCGCGCCCTCGAGAGTGAAGCTCGCCACCCGCTGTACCCAGAGGGCCGCGTCCTCGTTGCCGCTCGCGTCGAGCGCGCGATGGACGGCGCCGGCGCCGTCGTGGAGCGCGCCTGCGCCCTCGTTGTCGCAGAGGACGAGCCGGTCGGTCTCGACGCTCGCGCCGCCTCGCGTGACCAGGCCGTAGCCGAAGGGCGAGCTGCCGCGCCAGATCGAGCAGACCTCGAGATCGGCCGCCTCGAGGCTGCCTCCGCTGGCCATGATGCCGGTGCCGAGGCTCTCGGAGGCGGCCCCGCCCTCCCACCCCACGGGCCGGTCGATCATGTGCCCGCCGACGCGCGCGAACCCTCGCACCTCGACGTTCGAGAGCTCGACCGGCGCATCGGCGCGGCCGCCCGCCGTGATCACGAGCCCGTGGGTCGCCGTCTCGGTC
>JAEZBP010000786.1 GCA_023427125.1 Pseudomonadota bacterium
ATGAGGATCCACGCCCACCACTCGTCGAGCTCACGGACGCCCGCGCTGACGATCAGCGCGTTGGTCATGAAGCCGATCTCGGCCCCGAGGATCAGCCCGCCGAGGAGGCCCTTGCCGTCCGCGCCCACGCGGTTGCAGTTCATCGTGGGCGTGCAGTCTTGGGCCTGCGCGGTGGACGCCTCGAAGACGGCGCCGACGGCGAGGGCGGCGACGAGGGCGGCGATCAGGCTGAATCGGTCGAGTCGCAAGCGGATATCCCTCCGTGGGGAAGCAGGGGCGACCATATCCGGGGTGGGGCGAAGCAGCAAGCCGACAGGCCTCCGCCGCGCTTGACCGGACGAACATTAGCGAGCATGCCCAACGACGAACGGTGGCCCGGAGGCCTCCGGACGTTCAGCGGGCGTTCGTTCAGCGGGAGAGAGACATGGCGTTCGAGGACAAGGTAGTCGTCACCTGCGCCCTGACCGGCGTCCTGGCCAACCGCAAGCAGTGCCCGGGCATCCCGTACACGCCCGCCGAGATCGCCGACGAGGCCAAGCGCGCCTACGACGCCGGCGCGTCGGTCGTCCACATCCACGCCCGCAACGACGACGGCTCACCGACCTTCGAGCCCGCGGTCTTCGCCCGCATCAAGGAGGAGATCCGGGCGCGCTGCCCGATCATCCTGAACTTCTCGTCGGGCACGATCCTCGACGACGTCTCGCCGCAGAAGGCCTACCTCAGCGCGTCCAAGCCCGAGATCGGCGCCCTGAACATGGGCTCGATGAACTACTCGAAGTACTCGAAGAGCAAGAAGCAGTTCGCCTTCGACATGATCTTCCCGAACCCCTACGCGAAGATCATCGCGCTGCTCACCACGATGAACGAGGCCGGGGTGAAGCCCGAGCTCGAGTGCTTCGACACGGGCCACACCGGCGGCATCTGGCCGCTGCTCGACATGGGCGTCTTGAAGCCGCCCTACCAGTTCTCGTTCATCCTCGACGTCCTCGGCGGGATCCCAGCGAGCGTGGAGGCGCTCCAGCTCCAGACCAAGATCATGCCGCCCGGCTCGCACTGGGAGGTGATCGGGATCTCCCACTGCCACTGGCGGATGCTCGGGGCGGCGCTGGTGCTCGGCGGCAACATCCGCACGGGGCTCGAGGACCACCTCTACCTGCCGAGCGGCGAGATGGCGGCGAGCAACGGGGCGATGGTCGAGGTGGCCGCCCGGCTGACCCGCGACGTCGGCCGCGAGCCCGCCACCGTCGAGGAGGCGCGCAAGATCCTCCACCTCGATCAGCTGGCCGCGGGCCGCGCCGCGGCGGCCGAGGTCGGGCACGCGTGATCGACCGCGACTACCAGACCATTCGGGTCGCGGTGGACGGCGCGATCTGCACGATCACGCTGAGCGTGCCCGAGCGGAAGAACCCGATCGGCCCGCAGATGGTGAACGAGCTGCTCTACGCGCTCGACGACGCGAAGGACAACGCGAGCGTGCGGGTCGTGGTGCTGACCGGCGCGGGCGACGCGTTCAGCGCGGGCGGCGACCTCAAGCAGATGTCGGGCGGCTCGTCCCTCGAGCCCAAGGGCGACTACGCGGACCTGCTCCTTCGCTTCTCGAAGCTCGGCAAGCCGACGATCGCGCGGGTCAACGGCGTGGCGATGGGCGGCGGGCTCGGGCTGGTCGCGGGCTGCGACTTCGCCATCGCCAAGGCGAGCGCGATCTTCGGAACCCCCGAGATCAAGCGCGGCCTCTTCCCGATGATGATCATGGCGGTGCTCGCCCGGGTCGTGAGCCGCCGCCGGCTGCTCGAGATGATGCTCCTCGGCGAGAAGATGAGCGCGGCACAAGCCGAGGCGATCGAGCTCGTGACCCGCGCGGTGCCCGACGATCAGCTCGACGCGGAGGTCGCGGCGCTCGCCGCCAAGCTCGCCGCGCAGTCGCCGACGGCCATGCGGATGGGCCTCGCCGCCTACCACCACCAGGCCGACCGCGCGCTCGAGGAGGCCGTGCCCTACCTGCGCGATCAGCTGATCGCGATCCTCGGCACCGCCGACGCCTCGGAGGGCCTCACGGCCTTCCTGGAGAAGCGCGAGCCCCGCTGGACCGGCCGCTGAGCCGCTGCCCCTGACGGGTCGTCAGACGAGGCCCGCGATGCGCAGCTCGATCGCGTCGCCGCCGCGCCAGCTGTCGGGGCGGAGGCTGCCGAGGAGATCGACGCGCGCGCCGATCTCGCCGGAGAGATCGCCCATCTCCCAGCCGAACGCGGTGAAGCGGCGATCGCCCATCCGGACCGAGAGCTTGAGGTGGCCCTGGCCGACCACGTTCACGTCGTCGACCTGAACGCCCGAGAGCAGGAAGAGCGGCTCCTCGTTGCCCTCCCCCACCGGCTCGAGCATCGCGAGCTCCGCCGCGGTGGGCAGCGGGTAGCCGTCGCCGATGACCACGTCCACCTGCGGGGTCGCGTCGAGCGGCGGGAGCGCGGCGCGCATCCGCCGGCAGGTGTCGTCGAAGCGCGCGCGAAACTCCTCGACCCGCGACGCGTCGAGGCTCAAGCCCGCCGCCGCCGCGTGACCGCCGAACTTCGTCAGGCACGTGCGGCTCGCCGCCACCGCGTCGTAGATCGAGAAGCCGTCCGGCGTGCGGCAGCTGCCGTGGCCCTCTCCGTCCTCGAGCGCGATGACCACCGAGGGCGCGTTGAAGCGCTCGACGAGCCGCGCCGCCACGATGCCGACCACCCCCCGATGCCAGCCCGAGGCCGCCGCCACGATGCCGCCGTCGACCTCCTCGCCGTACACGTCGAGCACCTGCGCGATGGCCTCCTCGGTGATCTTCTCCTGGATGGCCCGCCGCTCCTGGTTGATCTGCTCGACCCGCGCGGCGAGGACGCGCGCCTCGCTCAGGGTGCCCGCCGAGAGCAGGCGCAGGGTGAGCTCGGCGTCCCCGAGCCGGCCCGCCGCGTTGAGGCGCGGCGCCAGCCGAAACGCGATGTCGACGCCGCCGACC
>JAEZBP010000818.1 GCA_023427125.1 Pseudomonadota bacterium
TCATCGTCGTCGCGATCACGACCTCCGGCGCCGGCTCGGTGCGCACCACCTCCACCGGCACGCCCGCCGGCACGCCTCGGCTTCCGAGGTTGCGCACCAGCGCCGAGAGCCGGATCTCCCGCCGCCCGCACGCCGCGACCACGTCGAGCTCGACCGCGAGGTTCGGCGCGTTGAAGACGCCCGCGCCCTGCACGTTCTGGCGGAAGTTGTTGAGCCCGGGGACGGTCCAGTTGTCCGCCGGCGTCGCCGGCACGTTGCCGCGATCGCCGACGTGGGTGACCGAGTAGGCGAACTGGTTCCAGATCGGCCGCGTGCGCACCCAGCGGTCGCCCGGATCGCCGAGGACGTGGACGCCCTGGGTGCCGTTGCGGAAGCGCGCCGGGATCTCGTCGTCGCTCGCGTACCCGAACGCGGCGCGCCACGCGGCGCGGCAGTCGTCACGCGTGATCTGATCGTTGTTCGAGACCAGCACGATCTCGCTGTTGCCGTCGCGATCCACGTCGACCACGAGGGGGTACTCCGCGCCGGTGCGCGAGCTGTTCGCGAAGGGCTCCATCAGGATCTCGGCGCCGTCGCGGCCGTCCATGACGTGCAGGAAGCACTCGTCGGCGTAGACGACCTCCGCGATCCCGTCGCCCTGGAAGTCGAAGACGCTCGAGCCGGTGCGCGAGCTCGAGAAGTCCTGCACCGTCGCCGACCAGCGCATCGCTCCGGTGGTGCCCTCCATGCGATCACAGGCGCCCGCCTCGCGTCCCGCGATGCGCGGCTCCACGCAGTCCGGATCGTAGACGGCGTAGGCGCCGCGCCCTGCCGCCGAGATCTCGGGCAGGCCGTCGCCGTCGAAGTCCGCGATCGTCGGCGGCCCTCCCGTGCCGCCCCCTGGGATGGCGAGCGTTCCGTCGAACCACGTGCCCGCCGCGCCCATGAGCATCGCGCCGGTGGCGCCGTCTCGCGCCGTCACCCCGCCGCTGCGCACCATCACGATCTCGGGCGTGCCGTTGGCGTCGAGATCGGCGACGGCCGCGTAGCCGACCGTCGCGCCCGACGCCGGCCAGAGCGTGGTGCCGTCGGTGTCGTAGACCACGCCGCCGCAGGTGATCTCGAGCTCCGGATCGTCGTCGAGGTTCGCGACGACCGAGTAGGAGGTGCCCTCGACGCTGCAGGCGCTGCGGCTGAAGAGCGAGCGCAGCGCGAAGCCGGCGCCGGACGGCTCGAACGCGAACGCTCGCCCGCCGATGACGATCTCCGGCGCGCCGTCGCGATCGAGGTCGTGGATCGCGGGCGCCGCGTAGGTGGCGGTGGTCGCGGCCGCGAAGCGGGCGAGCTCGGCGGTGGTCGCTCCGTCGAGGACGACGAGCGCCTTGTCGTTGGTGACGTAGGCGATCTCGAGCGAGTCGTCCGAGGGATCGAGGTTCGCCACGGCCGGCGCCGCCTGGGCTCCTCCTCCGTTCGGGGCCGGCACCGTCCAGAGCGTCTCGCCGGTGCCGCCGTGGATCGCGACGAGGATCGAGGTGCCCATGCTGCCGCCGGCGTAGACCGGCACGACGATGTCCGGGATGCCGTCGCCGGAGACGTCGCCGACGGCCGGGGAGGTGATGATGTTCGCGTAGCGCGTCGAGCCCACCGTCACGCCGGGCCAGTGCCACTCGATCTCGAGCGCGACGCGATCGAAGTCGGGGCGCACCTCGCAGAGGGGAGGGCTCGGGTTCGTGAGGCAGCGATCGATGGTCGGCTCGCAGTAGGTGTCCTCGGCGAGGCAGTCGAAGTCGTCGCCGCACTCCTCGCCCGGCGTGACGCACGCGTCCTCGACGCAGACCTCGCCCTCTCCGCAGCAGAGCTCGAGCGACTCGCCGCAGAGCGCGCGGCCCGCCTCGCACGCCGCGGCGCAGACGACGCCGTCGAGGCAGACCTGCCCGGCGTCACAGCACTCGAGGCTGTTGTCGCCGCAGCGCGCGTTCGCGCAGACGGGGGCGCACGCGAAGTCCTCGACGCACTCCTCGCCTTCGCCGCAGCACTCGCGCCCGCCGCAGCGCTCCTCGGGCAAGCAGCTCACGGGCCCGGCGTCGGCCCCGGGCCCTCCGTCGGGCGCGACCTCACACACTCCGTCGCGGCAGACCTCCCCGGCGCCGCACTCGGTCGAGCTCGTGCACGGCCCCCCCACCGGGGGCTCGGCGCAGTCGCAGCCGGTGGTGAGGAGAGCGAGGGCGGTGGAGGTCAAGATCGCGAAGCGTACGGCATGCATGCGCCCAGCATAGCGGACCGAGGCGCGCGAGAGCCCCGCTCGATGCAGCAGCTCACGGCGTGAGATCGTCTGCGTCGCGCCACTGCAGCGTGATCGGGTCGAGGCGGCCGACGAGCTGGCCCGCGCCGTCCTCGTCGACGTCGATCACCGCGGCGCCGCTGGTGCGGAAGCCGGGGAACATCCCGCCGTGGCCGCTGAGGTGCCCGGCGATCGCCGAGACCGTGGGCTCGTGGCTGACGAGCGCGATGATCTCCGTCGCCTCGTGGTGATCGAGGATCGAGAGCGCGGGCCCGACGGGCGCGCCCGGGACGAGGTGCTCGTGGACGAGGATGGGCCCCTCGTGGCCGAGCGCCTGCGCGACGATCTCCGCGGTCTGCACCGCCCGCACCAGCGGGCTCGTGTAGATCGCCGCCGGCACGATCCCGAGCGCCGAGAGCGCCCGCGCGACGTCGCGGCTCAGCGTGCGACCGTGGAGGGTCAGATAGCGCGAGCCGTCGACGCTCGCGTGAGGATCGCTGGCTTCGCCGTGGCGGATGAGGATGACGCGCATCGCTCGACTATGCGACGGCCCGCGCGGGGATCGAGTCGGAGATCGTGTCCGCCAGATCGGGTCGCGGCGCACGGGCGCGGACGAGCTGCGCGAGCTCGCCCTCGATGTGGCGGCGGTCTCCGCAGAGCGGGAGCAGCGCCCGCGCGAGGGCGCGCGCGCTCGGGAAGCGATCCTCGGGCTTGCGCGCGAGCGCGCGGCTGACCACGTCGTCGAAGCGCAGATCGAGCTCCGGCAGGAGGAGGCCCACGCGGGGCGCGTCCTCGCGCAGGATGCGGCGCAGCACGTTGGCGACGTTGGTGCCGGTGAAGGGCACGCGGCCGGTCAGCGCCTCGAACATGAGCGTGCCGAGCGAGAAGACGTCCGCTCGTGCGTCGACCTCGGGCTTGCCGGCCGCCTGCTCGGGCGAGGCGTAGGCGGGCGTGCCGTACACGCGCCCGCGCTCGAGGTCGTGCTCCTCGGCGCTCGCGCGCGACGAGGCGCACACGCCGAAGTCGAGCACCCGCACGTCGAGGCGGCCGTCGAAGGTGCGATCGAGCACGATGTGCTCGGGCTTGACGTCGCGGTGCACGTAGCCGTGCGCGTGCACCGCGTGGAGGATCGCCGCCGCGCGCACGGTGATGGCGGCGACGTAGGGAGGAGGCAGCGGGCCGCGCCGGTGGAGCAGCCGCGCGACGCACTCGCCGCCGAGCCGCTCGAGCACCAAGAAGGGCGAGCCGTCGTCGAGCATGCCCTCGTCGAGCACGGGGACGATGCCCGGATGCGCGACCGTGCGCGCGACCTCGGCCTCGCGGCGCAGCCGCCCGATGAGCTCCGTGTGGAACGCGAAGGTGTCGCGCAGCACCTTGACCACGACCTCGGCGCCGTCGGCGATCCGCTCGGCCTCGAAGACGACCGAGGTCCCGCCGATCCCGAGCGGGCGCCCGAGGCGGTAGCGTCCGCCTACCGTCGCGCCGTAGAGCTCTCTCCGCTCGGCCTGGCCCATCCCGCCGAACCATCGGCGCGCCCGCGAGGGCGGTCAAAAAAGTGAGCAGACCGACGCGGGGGCCTCGAGCCGCGGCTCCCCTCGCCGCGCCGGACGTTCACAGGTAGCATGGCCGCGCCTCTCGGAGGGTGAACGATGTGGGATAGGTGGATCGGACTGGGCTTGGTCATCCTGCTGGCCGGATGCGGCGGCGGCGAGCAGCAGGACGCGGGCGGGAGCGAAGACGCGACGACCGGATCGTGCGCCGGCGCCGCCGATGGAGCGGCGTGCGGATCGGGACGGATCTGCCTCGGCGAGTCGTGCGTGGTCAGTCGCTGCGGCGACGGCTTCCTCGACACCGGCGCGGGAGAGCGCTGCGACGACGGGAACGAGATCGCCTTCGACGGCTGCGAGCCGGGCACCTGTCAGCTGACGTGCGAAGACGCCGGCGACTGCGACGATGGCGTCGCGTGCAACGGCGCCGAGGTGTGCTCGGAGGCGCACCAGTGCGCCGCGGGGACCTCGCTGCCCGACGGCACCGAGTGCGATCGACCGGGGGGGGCCGGCGTGTGCCGGACGGGCGAGTGCGTCGTGGAGGGCTGTGGCGACGGCCTCGTCACGGGGGACGAGCGCTGCGACGACGGCAACGACGTCGACGGCGACGGCTGCGAGACCGACTGCCGCTTCACCTGCGAGGTCGACACGAGCGCCAGCAACACCTGGCACCTCGACTGCGACGCGGACGGCTTCGCCGCCGACGGAGCGCAGACGGAGGTGGTCTGCCTGCCCCCGGCGGCGGCGAGCTGCGGCGGAGGCTGGACGCTGCGGGCGCCAGCGGTGGGCGCGCGCGACTGCGACGACACCCAGAGCGACACCCACCCCGGCGCCACCGAGGTCTGCGACGACGTCGATCAGGACTGCGACGGCATGGTCGACGAGGGCCTGCTCTCGACCTTCTATCGCGACGCGGACGCCGACGGCTACGGCGACGCGGACACGACGACCACGGCGTGCACTCTGCCGGACGGGCACGTCACGAACGACCTCGACTGCGACGACGACTGCGAGACCTGTCATCCGGACGGGACGGAGACGTGCGACACGCGCGACAACGACTGCGACGGGATGGCCGACGAGGGCGTGCGCTCGACGTTCTACCGTGACGCGGACGGCGACACCTTCGGCGCCGCGAGCGTGACGACGATGGCGTGCGCCGCCCCGAGCGGCTACGTCGCCAACGACGACGACTGCGACGACTCCGACTCGGCGGCGAGGCCCAACCAGACCGCCTACTTCACGCGACAGCGCAACGGCGGGGGATACGACTTCAACTGCGACGGCGTCTCCAGCCGGCAGTACACGACCACCGCGCCCCCGACCTGCTCGTGCGCCTGCCCCACTGGCTTCTGCTGCTCCGGGCAGTGCGTGGGCTGGCAGAGCAGCGTCCCAGGCTGCGGCGACACCGGCACCTGGCGGGAGACCAGCTGCACCTGCGTCTGGGGAAGCGCCTCGCGCACACAGCCCTGTCGCTGACGCGACCGCCTTCAGCGGGCGATCTGCACGGCGCTCAGACCGAGAGCACGCCCGGCCAGTGGCGCATCCACGCGCGGCGGGCGGCGAGCCTGCGGCGCGCTGGATCGTCGCGCTCGAGGCGGACGGAGCCCGCGATGTGCGCCTCGATCGCGGCCTCGAGCTGCGCGGTGACCGCGGGGTCCTCGACCACCACCATCAGCTCGCTCTCCCAGTACGCCGAGGTGATGTCGAGGTTGGCGCTGCCCACCGCGCAGCGCCGCCCGTCCACGCTCATCACCTTCGCGTGCACGTGCGGGTGCACGACGCCGAGCTCCGGCGCCCAGCCGGGCACGTCGCGCAGGGCGAGCGCGTAGGCCTCGCCGCCGGCCTCGATGAGCGCGTCGGCGCGCGAGTGCACGAGCTCGGTCGCCGCCATGCGCGCCGCCGCCCACGGGCCCTTGAAGAGCTCGCCGTTCCCATAGGTCGGGGTGACGTGCCCGATCAGCCAGCGCACTCGGATCCCTCGCTTCACGGCGCGGAGCAGCGCGTGCTGGAGCTCGAGCATCATGGGGAAGCCGTTGACCGCGACGACGGAGGAGCGCGCGCTCTCGATCAGCTCGAGGTAGGTCTCGAGGGCGCGCGCGTCGCGCAGCCCCCGGTGGATCACGACGCGCGCCGCGCTCGGCCCGAGCAGAGGGGGCGGCTCGCCGAGCTCGAAGGGCGCGCCGCCCGCGGTGATCCACGCCTCGCGGAACGACCGCGCCAGCGCGGCGACCGCGGGCCCCTCGATCCGGGCGCCGGCGTCGAGCCAGGGCACCTCGCGCCACGGCGTCTCGGCGGTGAGCCGGACCTCCTCGAAGCCCGTGTAGTACTCGTGAGCGAGGTTGCGCCCGCCGACGAGCGCGACGCGGCCGTCGGCCACCACCAGCTTGCGATGATCGCGCTGCTTGAGATCGGCCAGCGAGGGTAGCTCGGTGATCGGCCGCCCGAGCACGAGCTCGACGCCGCGGTGAGCGGCGAGCCGCTCGAGGAGCGGGCTCCGAATGCCGAACGAGCCATGCATCCCGTGCAGCGAGTCCACCAGCACGCGCACCTTCACGCCGCGCGCGCCGGCCTCTGCGAGCGCGGCCTCGACCTGCCTCCCGACCTCGTCGTCGGCGGCCATGTAGACCTGGAAGCACAGCGACTCGGCGGCACCCTCGATCGCCGCGAGGAGCCAGCGGCGCGCGGCCGCGTTGTCGAGCTCGACCTCGATCCGGTTGCCCTCGATCGGCTCGGAGGGAGCGAGGTCCGCTGGCGCCGGCGCGATCTCGGTCGGGCCGCTGACGAGCTCGATCGCGCGGATGGCCTCGAAGCCGCGCACCGAAGGCTGGATGTCGCCGCGATGGACGATCGCCGTGACCGGGAAGCCGGCGCGGCGCAGGGCCGAGGCGACGCGCGCGAGCCGCACCGGATCGATCGCCTCGGACACGTCGAGCGCGTCGCCCTCGTCGAGGATCGCGCGGGCGTCGACCACGTGCGCCGGCAGGCCGGACGCTCGGAGGCGCTCGCGGATCGATCGGCAGCTGCGCGTCGGGCGCAGGCGCACCGCCAGCGCGCCCGTGGGGAGGGCGGCCAGCGGCGCGAGCGCGTCCTGCGCCAGCTCGGCGTCGAAGAGGACGAGCGGTCCGGCCGGCCTCAGCACCGCGACGTGCTCCTCGATCGCGGCGACCGGATCGGAGGGCGGGCCGTCCGAGAGCCGGAGCACGCCGAGCGCGCTGGCCTCGAGCCCGAGCGGCACCTCCGCCTCGCCGCGCGGCGTCGTGAGCGTCGTGGCGATCAGCTGGCCCTTCGAGACGAACGCGATCGTCTCCGTGGCCGCCGGCGGCAGATCGCCGACCCCGCCCGCGTAGTCGACGCGCACCCGCAGCGGTCCGCCGTCGTCGATGACGTCGGGTACGTCGATCGGGCGCTGCATGAGCGAGCGCTGCGGCGGCGGCGGCAGCAAGAGCACCGGCGCCGGCCATGGAATGCCGAAGAGCAGCGGCAGCGGCAGCCGCGCGAGCACCACGAGATCGATCGCGCGCTCGGGCGCCCACACGTCGAGCAGCGTGCGCAGCGAGACGCCGGGAGGGACCTCGACCTTCGCCTCCACGCCGATCAGCTCGCGGATCGCCGCCACCTCCTCGGGCAGCGGCCCCTCGGACGACACCAGCGTCACGTGCAGCGAGGGGTCCGCGTGCTCGTGGAGGAACGCGCGGATCGACGCGCGCGCGCGAGGCCCGAGCGCGATGGTGAGGAGCTCACGGATCGGCCCTCCGTGCTCGCGATCGGCCAGGAGGACGGCGAGCGCCTGTCGCTTGCGCACGTCGTTGAGCGCCGCGGCGATCCTTCGCGAGCGCGAGCCGGCGACCAGGAGATCGACCTGCGCCGCGGCGGCGAGCTCCGAGAGCGCGGCGGAGCTCAGCTCCGGGGCGAGCTCGATC
>JAEZBP010000850.1 GCA_023427125.1 Pseudomonadota bacterium
GGTGTGCGCGGCGCGGCGGCCCTCGGCGCCTGCATCCTCGTGCTCGCCGGTATCTACTTCTTCGAGTACTCGATCGAGCACGGCCTCATCACGCCCGCGATGCGCATGATCGCCGGCACCCTCGTCGGCCTCGGGTGCGTCCTCGCGTCGGAGCTCCGCCTGCGCCGGACACACCCTGTCCTCGCGAGCTGGATCGGTGGCGCCGGCATCGCGATCCTCTACGTCGCGTTCTGGGCGGGCACCGCGCTCTACGATCTCTACCCGTCGTGGGCCGCGGGGATCTTGATGATCGCCGTCACCGGCACCTGCGTCGCGCTGGCGCTGAAGCGCGAGTCTCCCGCCATCGCGATCCTCGGCCTGCTCGGCGGCTTCATCACGCCGCTGGCGCTCTCGACCGGAGCGGATCGACCGATCCCCCTCTTCAGCTACATCCTCCTGCTCGACGGCGCGATGCTCTGGCTCGCCTACAAGCGCCGCTGGGCGTGGATGGCGCTGCTCTGCCTCGGTCTCACCGCGCTCTATCAGAACACGTGGCTCATCGGGCGGCTCGACGAGCCGAAGCTGGTCCTCGGCGTGGTGATCGTCGCGGTCTTCGCGGTGCTCTTCGCTGCGCTCCCGGCGAGCGCCGAGCGCGAGGAGGACGAGAGCCTGCTCTGGAAGCTCGCGCGGAGCGCCGGCGTGCTCGTGCCGCTGCTCTTCACCGTGCCGCTCGCCGTCCGCCACGATCTCGGCGCGACGTTCTGGCCCACCGCCGTGCAGCTCGTCTTCCTCTGCGTCGCCGCGTGCTGGGTGGGGCTGCGCCACCGGAGCGCGCTCCTGCCCTCAGGGGCGGCGCTCCTCGCGGTCGGAACCGTCCTCGGCTGGGCGCTCAGCCACGATCCCGACTCCGCCGCGGAGGTGTGGCAGCTCGCGGGCCTGTCGCTCGTGATCGCGCTCGTCTTCTACGGTCTCGCCGAGCTGGACAGGCGCCGCTACGAGAGCGCGCGGGTGGGCGCGATGCCCGCGTGGCTCGTCGTGCTCTCCATGCTGGCCGTCGCGGCGCTCGGCGCGCCCTTCGCGCTCGAGGGGGGGCTCTGGCCCTGGCTCGTCCTCTGGGGCGGGCTCTCGTCGATGGGCTTCCGGCTGGGCTCGTTCAAGGAGCGCGCGCCTCTCCAGCTCGCGGTGGGCGCGCTCGTCGCGCTCGGGATCGGCATCACGTTCGCGATCGGCGCGGGCGAGCCCACGATGCCGCAGGGCGGGCTCTTCTTCGGCCTGATTGTCGCGTTCGCCGCGGCGACGCAGCTGGCCGGGATCGTGCGCCGTGAAGAGACCGCGCGCCGCTTCGGCGATCACGCCGCCGCGATCGTCGCGCTCGGCCTCGTGCCGCTCGTCGCGATGGTGGTCGACGACCGCGCGCTGCCGGTCTGGGCGTTCTACGCGGGCACCCTCGTGCTCGTGCTGCTCGGGCTGCTCGCCGCGGCCCGCGCCCGCGCGAGCTTCTGGCTGCCGCTGGCCCTCCTCGCGAGCGTCTTCGCGCACGGGCTCTCGGTCGCGCGCCGCTACCAAGGCCCCTTCGACCTGCTCGAGCTCGGGATGCTCTTCGGCGCGGTGCTCTTGCTCTCGGCGTGGCCGGCGATCGCGCCGCGGGCGACGCGCGAGCAGCCCTGGGCATGGCGCACCGCCGCGCTCGCGGGGCCCCTCTATCTGCTCGCGCTCCGCCACGGGTGGCTCGACGTCTTCGGCGCCGCCGCCATCGGCGCGCTGCCGATCGCGCTGGCGCTGCTCTCGATCGGCGCCGCGACCGCGGCGCGCGCGCGCGGCCCGCAGGCAGCGGAGGCGCGCAAGGTGGCGATGGTCTGGCTCACCGCGACGGCCGCGGGCTTCGTCACCCTCGCGATCCCGCTCCAGCTCGCGCAGGAGTGGATCACGATCGGCTGGGCGCTCGAGGCGGTGGTGCTCACGGCCCTCTGGCGCCGCTTCGATCACGCCGGGCTCAAGTACCTCGCGTTCGGCCTGGCCGCCGTCGTGGGCGTGCGCCTCGTGCTCAACCCCTACGTGCTCGGCTACTACGATCGCAGCCCGATCCGCATCTTCAACTGGCTGAGCTACACGTACCTCGTCCCCGCCGCGTCGCTCTTCGGCATGTGGGCGCTGCTGCGCAAGCTCGAGATCCCGCGCCGGCGCTCCTGGGAAGAGCCCTTCTTCCCGAAGGCCCACCCGCTCCTCGCGAACCTCGCCGCGACCGCCGGGATCCTGGTGCTCTTCGCGTGGGTGAACCTGACGATCGTCGACTGGTTCGCGACCTCGGGCGCGCTGAGCATCCCTACCGAGCGGCTCCCGGCTCGCGATCTCAGCATCTCGATCGCGTGGGCGGTCTTCGCGCTCAGCATGCTGGGCTTCGGGCTCTGGCGACGGAGCACGGCGCTGCGCGTGTCGAGCCTCGGCTTGATCCTCGTCACGTGCGGCAAGGTCTTCCTCTACGACCTCGCGCACCTCTCCGATCTCTATCGCGTCGCCTCGCTGGTCGGGCTCGCGCTCTCGCTGATCGTCATCTCGCTCGTGTACCAGCGGTTCGTGTTCCGCACGTCTACGGAGGCTGCCCGATGAGAGCGCTCGTTACCTTCCTCGCGACGATGATCGCGTCGCTCTCGACCGCGGCCGCGCAGTCGCCAAACGATCCCGCGCGGCTCTTCCCGCACGAAGCGCCGATCACGATCGCCGGCTCGCCGGGCGAGCTCCACCGCATGCCGCTCACGGCGGAGGTGCTCGAGCGGGCGCGACCGGATCTCGCCGACGTGCGGGTGCACGACGAGGGCGGCCAGGAGGTCGCGTTCCTGGTGGACGCCGGCTCCCGCGCCTGGCCGCGGGACGCGGCGCTCGGGTGGGGAGCGGTCACGCCGCTCGCGGTCGAGCGCCGCATCGAGGAGGGCGAGTCCCTGGCGCCGATCTGGCGCGAGATCCTCCGCGTGCCGCCGCCGGGGACGGGGCCGGAGGGCGCGCGGTGGATCCTCGAGCTCACCTCGCCGCGGGCGAGCTTCGTGCGGACCGTGGTGGTGCGCCTCGTCGATGGGGAGAGCGTGAGCGAGCTCGTGCGCGGCAGCGTGTACCGCTTCGACGATCCCGTGCGCGAGCGGCTCACCTTGCCGCTGCCCACCTTACCGGCCGCGCTCACGCCGGCGCCGGTGATCGAGATCGAGATCTTCGGGGAGGGCGGCTACCTCGAGCCCGCCGTGCACTTCCAGGCGACGCGCGAGCCCTTGAGCGCGCCGACGCTGACGCTGCCGCTCGTCGAGGTCTCCGAGTCGCGCGGTGGACCGCGCGAAGCGTCGCGCGAGCGCCGCGGCGGCTCCACCTGGATCGAGCTCGAGCGGCCGGTCGGGATCGCCCCGGATCGCCTGCGGATCATCACGTCGACGGGCAACTTCCACCGCCTCGTGCGGGTGCTGGACGTCGCGCAGGGCGAGCCGCCGCGCGAGATCGGCTCGGCGAGCGTCTTTCGGGTCGCCGAGCTCGAGGGCGCCGAGCTCCTCGAGATCGATCTCGGCGCCGCGCGCGGCGAGACGCTCCGCGTCGAGATCGTCGACGGCGACAGCCCGCCGCTGGCCGAGCTCACGCTCGAGGCGGTGGTGCGGCAGCCGGTGCTCGTCTTCGCGCCGCCCGACGG
>JAEZBP010000885.1 GCA_023427125.1 Pseudomonadota bacterium
CGCTCGCGTCCATCGGCCGTGCCCCGGCGTCCGATGCCCCGGCGTCCGGTGGCCCGCCGTCCGGTGCTCCGCCGTCCGGTGCTCCGCCGTCCGGTGTTCCGGCATCCGATGCTGGCCACGAGGCGCCGTCCGGCGCGGGCTGAAGGTCGGGGAGGGCGCACGAGAGCGCCACGAGGCAGAGAGCCGCAGGAGCACGATGCACGTCATTCTCCGTACGCACGTTCGCCTCTCGCGACGTGCACGCTGGGTCGCCCGGCCGTACTCCCCGCCGTTACGGCGATCCACTCGCGGGATGAAACCCGTGTTGTCGCTCCGCGCGCCGCGTCGACGCGTGTTGCTTGACGTGACGATCCCGATCTAGCCGCGGCCTGTCAAGCGGGCTTTCCCTCCTCGGTGCACGCCGAGCGGGGGTCCTCAGGTGCCGAAAGGCTTGGTGCCGCGGAGGCTCAGGTCGGCCGACTGGAAGACGAAGAGCGGGGTCGAGTAGGCGAGGCCCGTGACCTGCCCCTCGTACACCGGGACCTGGGTCTCTGCGACGCACGCGGGGCCGAAGAGGTAAGGCACCCAGATCCGCACGTGGTACTGCCCCGGCGGGAAGGGCGCGAAGCGCGTGCCCCACGTCAGCGGGTACTCCTGCCCGTTCACCGCGACCCTCGGCTGAATGAAGAAGAACAGCCACTGCAGCGGGTTGAAGCTCGTCGTGATCTCGATGCCGGAGCTCATGGCGCCGAGCATACCATCACGCCCCGAAGGGCTTCGTGCCTCGGACCTTCAGGGTGGCTCCCGTGAGCAGCCAGAGGAACGGGATCTCGTAGAGAAGGCCCGTGACCTGCCCCTCGTACACGCTCACCTGCGCCTGCGTGGCGGCCGATCGACCGAAGAGGCTGGGCACCCAGATCTGGACGGCGTACTGGCCGGGCGGGAACGAGGCGACGCGCCTGCCCCAGATGAGCGGGAACTCTTGCCCGTTGACCGACACGCGGGGCGAGCGGAAGAAGAACCCCCACTGAAGCGGGTTGAAGCTCGCAGAGATCTCGATGCCGGCGCTCATGGCGCCGAGCATATCCCGCCTCGCTCGTGCCGCGATCTCTTTTCGAGGGATCAGCGCTCGTGGCGATCAGCCCTTGCGGCGGATCCGCCGCTCGTCGAGGTCCTTGGCGCGCGCCGCGCCCGCGTCGCGGTCCTTGGGCCCGGGGCCCGGCGTGGTGCGGGTGGCCAGCCCGTGCTCGTAGGCCGTCTCCGGATCGATCGACGCGTCGCCGAGCTCCTCGTGCTCGAGCTCCTCCTGACCGGCCCGCTCGACGTCGGCGCGCGTGGCGCCTCCGCCCTTGCCGCTCGCCCCCGTGCGGCTCGCCGTGCCTCCCTGGGTCGCGACCGGACGCACCCGCTTGCGGCCGCGGGGCGTGTCACCGAGCCCATGCGTGCCGCGGACGCCCCCCTTCGTGTCCTCGGGATCCTTCGGCGTCCTTCGCCGTTCCGCCATGCTTCGTACCTCCAATGGATAGGGGCTGCAGCGCGCGTGCCTCCTTCGATTCGGTTGCCTGGATGAGCGCGACGTCGTAGCTCCGGACTGAATGCTGGCAGCCATCACCGGTGCGTCCGGGCTCGTCGGCGGCAACCTCGCCGCCGCGCTGATCGACGCGGGACACCCGGTTCGCGCGACGCGTCGGGCCGGGACTCGGACCGAGCACCTCGATCACCTGGCGATCGACTGGGTCCCGGGCGATCTCGACGACCCGGCGGCGCTGACCGAGGCCTTCCGCGGCGCGGACGTCGTCTTCCACTGCGCGGCGATGGTCAGCATCTTGAAGCACCCGACGCCGGCGCTCGTGCGGGCCAACGTCGGAGGGACCCGCCACGTGATCGAGGCGGTGCGCGCGGCCGGGGTGCCGCGCCTCGTGCACTGCTCGACCACCGCCGCGGTGGGCCTCTCGATCGACGGGGCCCCGTGCGACGAGCGAGCCGCGTGGAACTTCGCCGAGCACCGCCTCGACGACGGCTACGCGACCACCAAGCACCAGGCGGAGGAGGTCGTGCGCGCGGCGGTGGAGGAGGGGCTCGACGCGGTGATCGTCAACCCCACCTACATGATCGGTCCGCTCGACTCGCGCCCGAGCTCGGGCCAGCTGGTGCTCGACATCGTGCGGGGGCGCATGCCGGGGCGCACGCCGGGCATCAACAACTTCGTCGACGTGCGCGACGTCGTGCGCGGGATGATCCTCGCCTGGGAGAAGGGCGAGCGCGGCGAGCGCTACATCCTCGGCGGGCACAACATGAGCTACGGCGACTTCATGCAGCTCGTCGCGGGCGTCGCCGGCACGAAGGCGCCCAGGCTCAACGTCCCGCGCGCCGCCGCGACGCTGCTCGGCTTGTTCGGTGACCTGCGCGAGTCTCTCGGCGGCGAGCCGCTCATCAACAGCGTCTCCGTCCGCTACGCGTACTCGTCGCGCTTCATGTTCACGAGCGCCAAGGCGGAGGCCGCGCTCGGCTACACGAGGGGCCCGCTCGAGGGCGCGGTGCGCGACTGCATCGCGTGGTTCCGCGCGCACGGCAAGTTGCCGTAGCGACCTCCGTCAGCGCTCTCTCGGCTCCCACCAGACCCGCGCGTGATCCTCGCCCAGCACCGCGACCTCCCCGCGGCCGATCGCGACCGAGCGGACCGCGCGCTCCTCCCCCTCGAGGTAGGTGCCGGCGGTGCTCGCGGTGTCCACCGCGACGATCGCGTCGCCGACGCGCTTCACCAAGAGGTGCGCCCGCGAGATGCCGTCGTGGCCGAGCACGTCCGACGCGTCGCAGCGGCTGTAGCGGCCGAGCAGCACGCCTCGCGAGAGCGCCTCGCCGCCCACGGCGAGCGCGCGCATCCCGCGCTCGCTCACGATGCGCAGCCTGCCGGCCGCCGACT
>JAEZBP010001006.1 GCA_023427125.1 Pseudomonadota bacterium
ACCGGGCAGATCCGGAAGACCCGCTTCGAGAGCTTCATCCGCGAGATCGTGAGCGGCGAGGCGTGGGGATGCATGGACATCACCGAGCCCGACGCCGGCAGCGACAAGGCGCAGCTGCGCGCCAAGGGCGTCGAGGACGCGGACGGCAACTGGTTCGTGACCGGCCAGAAGCTCTTCATCACCTCTGGCCACGGGAAGTACCACTTCGTGATCGCGCGCACCGAGGACGCGAAGGATCCGGGCGATCCCTTCGCGGGGCTCGCCGGCCTCAGCATGTTCCTCGTTCCCGCCTATGAGGATCGCGACGGGAAGCGCGTGCGTCTCGCGACGGTCGACCGCATCGAGGAGAAGCTCGGCCACCACGCCTCGGTCACCGCGCAGATCAGCTTCGAGCGCACGCCGGCGTTCCTCATCGGCAAGCGTGGCGAGGGCTTCAAGCACATGCTCACGCTGATGAACAACGCGCGCCTCGGCGTGGGGTTCGAGTGCATCGGGCTCTGCGAGGCCGCCATCCGGCTGGCCGAGGGCTACGCGCGGGAGCGCCGCTCGATGGGCAAGACGATCGATCGCCACGAGATGATCGCCGACTACCTCGACGAGATGCGCACCGACGTGGCGGCCCTGCGCGCGATGTGCGTCGAGGGCGCGCAGCACGAGGAGATCGCCAGCAAGATCGAGCTCCACCTCCAGTACGCGAGCGCGAGCGAGCTGAGCGAGACCGAGCGCAAGCGGATGGAGCGCGAGCTCTCGCGCCGCAAGAAGAAGGCGCGCCGCGTGACGCCGCTCCTCAAGTACTTCGGCGCCGAGAAGGCCGTCGAGATGGCGCGCCGCTGCGTCCAGATCCACGGGGGCGTCGGCTACACCAAGGAGTTCGGCGCGGAGAAGCTCCTGCGCGACGCGATGGTGATGCCGATCTACGAGGGCACGAGCCAGATCCAGTCGCTGATGGCGATGAAGGACACGCTCGGGCTCATCCTGAAGGACCCGCGCGCGTTCGTGCGGCGCGGCGCGCAGGCCCGCTGGCGGGCGCTCTCCGCGCGCGATCCGCTCGAGCGCCGGCTCGCGCGCCTCCAGGTCGTGAGCCACACCGCCCAGCAGCACCTCATCGTCCGCACGGCGGGCGACAAGCTGCGCGGCCTGGGCGAGAAGCCGATCACCGAGTGGCCCGAGGCCTTCCTCAAGAACTGGAACCCGAAGCGCGACTTCGCGTTCGCGATGCTCCACGCCGAGCGGCTCACGCGCATCCTCTTCGACGAGGCGGCCGCCGAGATCCTCTTCGAGCAGGCGAAGGCCCACGAGGATCGCCGCCCGCTGCTCGAGCGCTGGCTCGAGCGCGCCGAGCCGCGCGCCCGGCACATGCTCGACGAGATCCAGTCGAGCGGCGATCGGCTGCTCGCGACGCTGATCGAGCAGGAGGCCGCCGCGGCGGCGGCGGAGTGAGCCGATGGCGGTCTCGACGAAGCACGTGCTCGAGCAGGGCCCCGCCCTCCGCGGGATGGGCGAGGCCGCGCTCGGCGCGCTCAGGCAGCGCCTCGGGCTGAGCGGAGCGAAGAGCGGCGCGCCGTCCATCCCCGGCCCGGAGGTCCGCGCCACGTTCGCCCCGCGCTCACCCGAGCTGATCCGCGACTACGTGCGCCACGTCGGCGGCGATCCGAGCGCCTACAAGAAGCGCGTGCCGCCGCACCTCTTCCCGCAGTGGGGCTTCGCGCTGACCGGCAAGACCCTCGAGGGCCTCGGCTACCCGATGCTCAAGGCGATGAACGGGGGCTGCAAGCTCGTGATGAACCTGCCGCTGCCGGCCGACGAGCCGCTCGAGGTGAGCGCGCGCCTCGAGAGCGTCGACGACGACGGCCGCCGCGCGATCCTCGAGCAGCGCATCGTGACCTCCACGCGCTCGGCGCCCGAGGCGCTCGTCGCCCACCTCTACATCTTCGTCCCGCTCTCGAGCGGCAAGGAGGAGAAGAGCGGCCCCAAGAAGGAGCGCCCGCGCGTCCCGAGCGACGCGAAGGAGCTCGCCTTCTGGAAGCTCTCGGCGAGCGCCGGCCTCGACTTCGCGAAGCTCACCGGCGACTTCAACCCGGTTCACTGGGTGCCCGCTTACGCGCGCGCGTTCGGCTTCCGCAACACCATCCTGCACGGCTTCGGGACGATGGCCCGCGCGATCGAGGGCCTGAACCGAGGCCTCTTCGCGGGCGACGTCGACGCGCTGCGCGAGGTCTCCGTGCGCTTCACGCGGCCGCTCGTCTTGCCGGCGCGCGTGGGGCTCTACGTGCGCGGCGACGGCTCTGGTGGGCGCGCGGACGCGAGCGCCAACCTCTACGTCGGGGACGCGCCGTCGGGCCCCGCGTACCTCCAGGGCAGCTATCGAGTTTCTTGAAGAAGGGGCAATGAACCGATGAGTGACTTCCTCCTCGAGCTCGGCAAGAACAAGAACGCGCGCAAGGTCATCCAGGGCCTCGGCCTGCCGCTGCCGATGCCGCAGGCGCTCGAGCGCAGCAAGCAGCCCTGGGAGGAGCGGCCGCTCTTCGATCGGCAGGTCGCGGTCGGCGTCGGCCCTCGCCCCGAGCTCGAGGGCGTGATCGCCGAGACGCTCGCGCGCGCCGGCGCCGATCCCCACCTGGCTGCTCCGAACGGGGCCGGTGGCGACGCGGAGCTCTATCGCGCGCCCGGCGAGGCCTACGGCCGCCCCGCTCGCCCTCTCCCGACGCCGATCCCCGAGCGCTTCCTCGCGAGCGCGCTCGTCTTCGACGGAAGCGGCATCGCGAGCCCCGCCGAGCTCGCGAGCGTGTACGCGTTCTTCCATCCGCTGGTCGGCCGCGTCGCGCGCTCGGGGCGCGCC
>JAEZBP010001026.1 GCA_023427125.1 Pseudomonadota bacterium
GTAGTAGAGCGCGAAGCCGCCGCCGCCGAGGCCGCTCGAGGCCGGGCTCACCACGCCGAGCGCGAGCATCGTGGCGGCCGCCTCCTCGGCCGCGTTGCCGCCGGCTCGGAGGATCTCTGCGCCGGCCTCGGAGCCGAGCGGATGGTCCGCCGCGACCGCGTAGCGCTCGTAGACGCCGGGCTCGGCCGCCGTCTCGGCGACCGGCGTCTGCCCGTAGAGCGCCAGCGCGAGGATCGCGAGCGCCAGCGCCTCGAAGATCCGCAGCCGTCGCATCGGCTACTTCCCGAGGAGCGCGCGGAAGAAGCGCGCGGCCCAGCCATCGAGCACGACGCTCTCGTCGGTGGTGACGGTGCCGTCGGCGTGGCGAGTCTCGGTGCGGGTGTGCGAGACCACGAAGCTCGGCCCGCTCAGCGCGCCCATGCCGCTCAACCGCGCCTCGTGCTCGCGCTCGGCCGCGCGCATCTGCTCGACGTCGCGCTCCTGATCGGCGTACGCGCAGGCATCGCAGACCAGGCCGTCGCTGCTGAAGGCGGCCTGCGAAGGATCGATGGCGGCGCCGCAGCGCGCGCAGGGCTGGGTGGACATGCCCCCTTGTATGTCGGCTCGCCCTCGATTTGAAGGGTCGAGCGGTACACGACGGAGCCTTTCGCATGTAGAGTCGGCTCGCCGTGCGTCCGTTCATCTTCAACGCTCCGCTGCTCGCCATCTGTGTCCTCGTCTTCGGCTGCGAGGTCGGCGGGCCTCGGCTCCGGGACGGAGGACCCTCCCCCGACACCGACGCGGGCTCCGTCCCCGGCAACGACGCCTACGTGCCGCCGCTGCGCGACGGCGGGCCGCCCGCCTGCAACCCCTTCCCCCCGCGCCCCGGCGCGGACGAGGACGGCGACGGATGGACCAGCGAGGCGGGCGACTGCGACGACTGCAGCGACCTGGTCAACCCGGGCGCGTTCGACTTCCCCGGCAACTCGGTCGACGAGGACTGCAGCGGCGCGGACGCGAGCGCGAGCGAGCACGCCTGCGACGGCGCCCTCGCGCTCGACTCCACCGACGCGAACGACGCCGCCCGCGCGATCGGCCTCTGCCGCTTCACCGACGAGGCCTCCCGCCAGTGGGGCGTGATCTCGGCCCGCTTCACCCGCGCGGACGGCGCGGGGCCGATGGACAGCCCGCTCCAGTCGGGCCTCGTCCCGACGTTCGGGACCGTCTCGCCGACGCAGGGCGCCAGCATGCTCGCGCTCAGCTCCGGCATCGCGCGCGCGCCGGGCCAGGCCGGCTACACGACCGAGTGCGACATGTTCGGGACCACGCTCCTCGGCTTTCCGCTCCCGCCGGACCCGACGCCGTTCCCGCCGGGCTTCCCGGTCGAGTCGCCCGCGTGCCCCGGCGTGACGACGGGGCCGGTGTACAACGCGGCCGCGCTCGAGGTGCGCGTCCGCGTGCCGACGAACGCGCGCTCGCTCGCGTTCCGCTCCAACTTCTACACGTACGAGTACCCCGAGTACATCTGCTCGGAGTACAACGACTTCTTCGTCACGCTGATGACGCCGCGGCCCGCCGGGCTCGACAACGACAACATCGTCTTCGACACCGAGGGCAACCTCGTCAGCGTCAACGCGAGCCTCTTGGAGGTGTGCGAGCCGGGCTCGCACGGCGGCCGCTCCTTCACGTGCCCCCGCGGCACGTCGCTCCTCAGCGGGACGGGCTTCGACGGCACCGCCGTCTGCGGCACCGGCGACGTCTTCGGCACGCCGATCGGCCAGTCGGTCCGCGCCGCGACGGGGTGGTTGAGCACGACGGCGCCGGTCACGGGCGGCGAGATCATCACGCTGCGCTTCGCCGTGTGGGACTCGGGCGATCCGGATCTCGACTCGCTCGTCCTCATCGACGGCTTCGAGTGGGAGATCGAGGACGCGCCGGTGCGCACGGTGCCGGACTTGATCTGAAGCGACTCGGCTTGCCGAGGTGGAGAGAGCGGTGCTAGTCGCCGTCCATGCGCATCGTCGTCGTCATGGACCCGCCGAGCACCGTCAACGTGGACGAGGACACGTCGTTCGCGCTGATGCTCGAGGCCGAGCGGCGCGGCCACCGGGTCGATCACTGCCTCATCCACGATCTCTTCCTCGACGAGGGCCGCGTCTGCGCGCGCGTGAGGCGCGCCCACTGCGAGCGCGATCCCGAGCGGCCGATCACCCTCGGCGACGCGGAGGACGTGGAGCTCGGCGAGGTCGACGCCGTCCTCATGCGCAAGGACCCGCCCTTCGACGACGCCTACCTCTGGGCCACGCTGCTCCTCGAGCACGCGCGCGGGCGCACCCTGCTCATCAATGATCCGCGGGGCCTGCGCGACGCGAACGAGAAGATCTACGCGACCTACTTCCCGGAGCTGATGACCGACACGATGGTCACGAGCGACAAGGCGCGCATCAAGGCGTTCCTCGCGCGGCTCGGGACGCGCGGCGTGCTCAAGCCGCTCTCGGGCGCGGGCGGCGAGGGCATCTTCGCGCTCGATCCGAGCGATCCGAACCTCAACGCGATCATCGAGACGGTGACCCGCGGCGGCCGCCAGCTCGCGATGGTGCAGCGCTACCTGCCCGAGGTCGTCGAGGGCGACAAGCGCGTGCTCCTGCTCGACGGAGAGCC
>JAEZBP010001055.1 GCA_023427125.1 Pseudomonadota bacterium
CGGCCGGCCTCCCCGGCAGCCACATCCACCCGATCTGTTAGCCCGAGCCGTCAGCGCGCGGCGGGCGTGATGCCGATCGCCGCGCGCACGCGCTCGACCGTGCGATGGGCGATCGGCCGCACCCGGCGAGCGCCCTCGAGGAGAATGCGATCGAGCGCGGCCTCGTCGGCGCGCAGGGCCGCGTAGCGCTCGCGCTTCGGGCCGAGCTCGGCCTCGAGCGCCTCGTAGAGATCGCCCTTCGCGTGGCCCCAGCCGTACCCGCCTCGGGCCAGCTTCTCCTCCATCGCCGTCACGTCGGCCGGCGCCGCCACGAGCTTGTAGAGCTCGAAGACGGTGGTGCCGGCCGAGGGCTTGGGCTCCTCGAGCGCCTCCGAGCCGGTCACGATCTTCATCACGACCTTGCGCAGCTCCTTGGCCGGCGCAAAGAGCGGGATCGCGTTGCCCTTGCTCTTGCTCATCTTGGTGCCGTCGAGCCCGGGGACGAGCGGCGCCTCCGTGATGCGCGCCTCCGGCACCACCAGCGTGCCCTCGCCGTAGTGGTGGTTGATGCGCTCGGCGACGTCGCGGCACACCTCGAGGTGCTGGCGCTGATCGAGGCCGACCGGCACGAAGTCGGCGTCGAAGAGGAGGATGTCGGCCGCCATCAGCACCGGGTAGTTGAAGAGGCCGGCGTTCGGGGCGCCGCCCTTCGCGAGCGCGTCCTTGTAGGCGTGACCGCGCTCGAGCTGTCCGGCCGCGAGGTGGCACGAGAGCACCCACGCGAGCTCGAAGACCTCCGGCACGTCGGACTGCCGGTAGAGGTGGATGCGGCTCGGATCGAGCCCGCACGCCAGCCACGCGGCGGTGATCTCGTACGTGTAGTCGCGCAGCAGCGCCGGATCGTGGAGCGTGGTGAGCGCGTGGTAGTCCGCGATGAAGAGGAAGCTCTCGTGCTCTTCGGCGAGCGCGAGCGCGGGACGGATCGCGCCGAGGTAGTTCCCGAGGTGCACCGTGCCCGAGGGCTTGATGCCGGTGAGCGAGCGCTGCATGACGGCTCGACTTCGCACAGCCGCCCGCTCGGCGCAATCGGCGCTCGAGACGACGCGTTCACCAGGCGCCGGCGCGACGCATGGCGTACCCTGCGCGGCGATGAGCGAGCGTCCCTTTCGTGTGCTCGGGGTCCAGCAGATCGCGGTCGGCGGCCCCGACAAGGCGCGGCTGCGCCACCTGTGGATCGACCTGCTCGGCCTCGCGCCGCGCGGCACCTACCGCAGCGAGAAGGAGAACGTCGACGAGGACATCGCCGAGTGCGGCGCCGGCCCTCACGCGGTCGAGGTCGATCTGATGCAGCCGATCGATCCCGATCGCAGCCCTCGGGTCCACGTCCCGCCGCTCAACCACGTCGGCCTCTGGGTCGACGATCTCCGGGCGGCGTACGCATGGCTCGAGGCGCAGGGCGTGCGCTTCGCGCCCGGCGGCATCCGGCCGGGGGCCGCCGGTCACGACGTCTGCTTCATCCACCCGAAGGGGGACGAGGCTCACCCCCAGGGCGGCGAGGGCGTCCTGCTCGAGCTGGTGCAGGCCCCGCCCGACCTGCTCGATCCCACGGCGCCGTGATCCTGGCCCGGCCCTTGCGGGCCTGCTCCCCAGTAGCCCGAAGACACTGGATTTCCCACGTGATCAAAGCCATCGGACGTCGCTTGGTGAACCTGCGTTCTCGCTCCCTGGCGTTCACGCTGGTGCTCGTCGCGTGTGCGATGCCCTCCTTGGCCCGCGCGGATCGGGTGGTCCTCTATCCGGTGGCCGGTCGCGCCGATCAGGACCGGCTCGACGCGATCCACGGGCTGATGAGCGACATCCTGCGCGAGCAGGGCCACACGCCCGCGCCGCCGCCGAGCACCGAGCGCCCGACGACGAGCGCGGCGATGCAGGCCGCCGCCGGCCAGGCCGGCTACGTCGTCGTCGCGGAGGTCGAGCCGCTCCGGGCCCAGTACCGGATGCAGGTCCACGTCTACTACGTCCCGAACGGGCGCCTCGAGGATCTGGTCGTGACGGTGCTCGAGTCCGAGGAGCGCGCGCGCCTCTCGGACGTGCTCAGCTCGATGGTGCGGCGCGAGGGCCTCGGCGACGACGCGCTCCGCCTGACCGGGAGCGAGCCTGCGCCGCCGCCGGAGGGGGAGACGGAGGAGGAGCGGCTCGCGCGCGAAGAGCGCGAGCGGCTCGCGCTGGAGGAGGCCGAGCGGGTCCGTCGCGAGGCCGAGGAGGCCGCCCGCCTCGAGGAGGAGGAGCGCGCCCGGCAGGAGGCCGAGGAGGCGGCGCGGCGCAACGAGGACGCCCAGCGCGCGTGGAACCAGCGGCTGCAGTACGGCGCGGACGGCCACTGGATGATCCAGGTCCGTGTCGGCGGCGGCTACGCGATGCGGCTCTCGCCGCTCGGCAACGCGCTGCGCAACGACGGCGGCCTCTTCGACGTGGGCCTCAGCGTGGCGCGCACCTTCGATGGCCTCGACGGCTTCGAGGTGCGCGGCGGGATCGACGTCATCGCCGGCGAGTTCGCGGGCGTCGTCCTGCCGGGTCCGCCGGAGAGCGCGCCGGCGGTGGGGATCACCGGGCTCGCCGTGCACGTGGGCGCGGCGTGGCTCGGCAGCTTCTTCACCGCGCCGGTCTACATCGGCGTCGGGGCGGAGGTCGGCGCGATCTTCCCGTTCACCGGGGCGCGTGACGTGGGCTTCTCGGGCCGGCTCAGCCCGCTCGTCGCCTGGCGGCCCTCGGACCCGATCATGCTCGAGGCCTCGATCCTCGAGGTCGGCGTGCTCAGCCCCGGCGCGGGCGTCGTCTCCATCGGTGGCAGCATCCGCGCCGGCTACCGCTTCGATTGAGGCCTCGCTGGGATCGCCGCGGCCCTCAAACGGCGCGGTTGATCGGGGGCCGGGGATCGCCCACGCTTGCGGCACTTGGGGCCGGGCCATCGGCGCTCGACCCGCGTGAGGATGTGACGATGCGAGTGCTCTTCCAGCTAGCCTTTCTTGCTCTCCTGGCCTCCGGCTGCTTCGACGGCCGGCCTGTCAGCCGCCTGGACAGCGGCCCCGTGCTGCCCCCGCCTACGGACTCGGGCCCCATCACCCTCACGGACTCGGGCCCCGGCTGCGCCCCGGAGTCGACCGCCAGCGCCTGCACCGACTTCGCCGACAACGACTGCGACGGCCAGATCGACTGCAACGACATCAGCTGCTGCAGCGCCGTGA
>JAEZBP010001057.1 GCA_023427125.1 Pseudomonadota bacterium
GCTCGCGCCGACGCTCGACGTGGTGGTGCACTGCGCGGGGCTCACCGACTTCGCGCCCGATCCGACGAGCGCGATCGCGGTGAACACCGGCGGCGCGCGGCACGCCGCCGATCTCGCGGCCTGCACCGCCGGCAAGCGCCTCGTGCACGTGAGCACGTGCTTCGTCGCCGGGATGATCGACGGCGAGATCCCCGAGCACATCGTGCCCGGCCGCTCGCCGAACGGGACGCGCTTCGACGCCGAGGCGGAGCTGCTCGCGATCGGCAGCGCCTGCGACGCGGTCGACGAGCGCGAGGGCAACCGCCGCTCCCTGGCCGCCCGCCAGGGCCGGGTGGAGATCGCGACGCAGCGCGCGCGCGCGCTCGGCTGGCCCAACATCTACACGTACACGAAGGGCCTCGCCGAGCACCTCCTCGCGCGCCGCACCGACGTGAAGCTCACGATCATCCGCCCCTCGATCATCGAGTGCGCGCGCGAGTTTCCTTTCGCGGGGTGGAACGAGGGCCTCAACACCAGCGGACCTATCGTGTGGATGTGCACCGGGTACGCGTGGAAGGTGCCGATGCGCGCCGAGAGCTGCTTCGACGTGGTGCCGGTCGACACCGTCGCTCGCGGCATGACCGTGATCGTCGCCGACGCGCTCGCCGATCGCGCGCACCCCGTCTATCACCTCGCGTCGGGAGACCACGCGCGCTTCACCTTCGGGCGCGCGCTCGATCTCACCGCGCTCACGGTCCGCAAGGGCTACACGCCGAGCGGCGTGAGCGCGATCGAGCGAGCGCTCCTGACGCACCTCGACACCACGGCGCTCGACCACGGCGCCGATCGCAGCTTCCTCGTGCCCGCCGCGCAGCGAGCGACGAAGTGGCTCCGTGACACGTTCACGCGCTTCGATCCGGAGAGGCACCTGCCGGGCGCCGTCGACGAGGAGACCAAGAGCGAGCTCAAGGATCGGGTGCAGAAGGCGAGCCTGCGCCTGAACAAGACCTCGATGCTCCTCAAGTCGATCGAGACGATGTGGAAGAGCTATCAGCCCTTCATCCACGACTACGACTACCGCTTCGTCACGACCAACGTGCGCGCGCGGACCGCGGAGCTCAGGGACGAGGAGCGCGCGCGGCTCGGCTGGGATCTCGACGGCTTCGACTGGCGCCGGTACTGGATGGACGTCGAGATCCCGGGGCTCGACAAGTGGTCTTTGCCGCTCCTGCGAGGCAAGGACGCCCCGGAAGACGAGGGCTTCGAGCTCGGCGGCGACCCGCCCCTCGCCGGGTCCGCGCTCTTGCCTGACGAGCTGCCTTCGCACGCTCAGCCCGCGCTCATGGGAGACGCCGAATGAACCGCATCTTCGTCACCGGCGGGACGGGCTACCTCGGCTCGTACGTCATCGCCGAGCTCTTCGCCCGACCCGAGGAGGCTCCACACCTCTCGCTGCTGACCCGGGCGCGCGATCGCGGCGACTTCGTCGAGAAGCTCTGGCGCGCCATGCAGCTCCACTGGTCCGCCGAAGAGTTCGCGGCGGCCCTCCCTCGCATCGACTTCGTGCGCGGCGATCTGACCGCGAAGGATCTCGGCATCGACCCGCGCCATCGCGAGCGCGTGCGGCGCGAGACCGAGAGCGTGCTGCACATCGCGGCGAGCCTGAACCGCAAGAGCGAGAAGGCCTGCCTGAACGCGAACCTGCGCGGCACGCTGAGCGTCATCGAGCTGGCCCGCGAGATCTCGGACACGCGAGGCCTGCGCCGCTTCAGCGCCGTCTCGACCACCGCGGTCTGCGGCCGGCGCGAGCGCGAGGTCGTCGAGGAAGACGCGTCGATCGACTGGGAGCGCTCCGACTACGACCCCTACGGGCGCACCAAGAAGTTCGCCGAGCACATGGTGCACGAGCTCTTGCGCGACGTGCCGAGGACGATCTTTCGGCCCTCGACCGTGCTCGGCGACAGCCGCTTCCCCGAGACGACGCAGTTCGAGATGGCGCGCGCGTACTGCTTCTTCGCGGATCTGCCGGCGATCCCGATCGGCGCGCACATCCGGCAGGACATCGTGAACGCGGACTTCGTGGGCAAGGCGATCGCGCTCCTGCACATGAAGGGAGAGCCCGCGCACGAGACCTACCACCTGAGCGCCGGCGCGAGCTCGAAGACGGCGCGCGAGGTCGGCGACGCGCTCCTCGGCGGCACCGGCCGGCGCCCACCCCGCTTCCTCACGCCGATGCAGGGCCCCTTCGCGGCGGTGGTCGATCGCCTCGCGTCGGGGCCGCGCGGGAAGGTCTCTCTGATGGCCTCGCTCCTGAAGGTCTTCCTCCCCTACGTGACCAACGACGTCGTCTTCGACAATACGCGGGTCACCACCGAGCTCGGCCTCGCGCCGGCGCCCTTCACCGACTACTGCGCGGACCTCTATCGCTGGGCCAAGTCGGTCGACTTCGAGTACCCGTACGCCCCGCTGCCCGACTCGCTGCGGCGCGACGCGGCGTCCCACTCCACGCAAGCGACCCTCGGAGGACTGTCATGAGCTTCGCCATGCGGCTGATCTCGCGCGCGGCCAAGAGCGCGCTCGAGAAGGCCAAGGAGAGCGTCGATCCCGATCGGATCGTGCAGCTCGGGATGAGCGGGCTCATCGAGGCCGCGCGGGTGCGGCACGAGACCGACCCGATGCCCGAGTGGCGCAGCGGCGAGCCGCTCAAGCTCTTGCTCGCGGGGTACGTAGGGACGCGCAACACCGGCGCCGACGTGCGGGTCGAGGAGATGGTCCGGCAGTTCCGGCACCTCTTCGGCGACGACCACCTCGATCTCTCGATCTGCACGATCGATCCGGCGCTGACCCGCGGCTACTTCCGCACCGTCAAGCAGCTCCACATCCCGCAGATCTTCCACAAGTTCCTCTACGACACGGTGCGCGAGCAGCACGGCGTGATCGCCTGCGAAGGCTCGATGTTCAAGAGCAAGTTCGCCAACGCGCTCGCGACGATGATGGTCGGCGCGCTCGGGCTCGCGACCGCCGAGGAGAAGATCGCGGTCGGCTATGGCGGCGAGGCCGGCGCGATGGACGCGTCGCTCGAGGATCTGGTGCGCAAGCACTGCAAGAGCGCGCTGGTCATCACCCGCAACACCGAGTCGGCGAGCGTGCTCGAGAAGCTCGGGGTGCCCACGGCCCTCGGGACCGACACCGCGTGGACCTTCGAGGCCGCCCCGCGCGAGCACGCGGAGAAGCTCCTCTTGCGCGCGGGCTGGGACGGCGAGATGCCGGTCATCGCGGTCTGCCCGATCAACCCGTTCTGGTGGCCCGTGCGGCCCGAGCCGCTCAAGGCCGCGATCCACGGGATCGGCGGCGGCTACTCCGACGCGCACTACAAGTCGATCTACTTCCACAACGACGCGCCCGACGTCGAGCAGCGCTTCACGGCCTACCTGCGCGGGCTCGCCGGCGCGCTCAAGGACTTCACGCGCAAGCGCGAGGTCTTCCCGATCCTGATCGGCATGGAGCAGCTCGACCGCCGCGCCGCCGAGCGCCTGCGCGAGATCATGGGCAAGGATCTGCCGCTCTTCGTGAGCGACGAGCACGACATGTACTCGATGGTCTCGATCCTCCGGCGCTGCTCGATGATCGTGAGCTCGCGCTACCACGCGATCGTGTGCTCCATGCCGGCGCTCGTGCCCTCGATCGGCGTGACGATGGACGAGCGCATCCGCAACCTGATGAGCGATCGCGGCCAGCCCGAGCTCGCGCTCGAGGTCGACGATCCGGACCTCGACGAGAAGCTGCTCGCGCAGATGGAGCGCGTCGAGCGCGAGCGCGACGCGGTGCAGGAGGGCATCGGCCGCTGCGTGGTGGCGAACCTCGAGCGCATGGGCGTCATGGGCCGCGTCCTCGTCGATCACGTGCGCGGCTTCCACCCCGACTTCCCGTTCGCGCGCGGCCTCGGCGAGGGCGGCGACCCTTGGGCGCACCTCCCGCCGCTCGGGCCCACGACCCTTCCTCTTCGAGAGCGCTGGGGCTGAGAGTCGGCGCCCGCGCAGGCGCGGAGAAGTAATGCAATGAGCTTCATCGACGTGATCCTCGAGAACCTCGCGGCCCACCCGAGCCGCCCCTTCGTGACCGAGGTGCACTGCCCGCCCGGCGCGGCGGAGCGCCTCGAGCGCGCGTACGGCGGGCGGCTGCTCGAGCTGATCGGCAAGGGCCGGGGGGCGCTCCGCGCGATGGGCATCGGCGCCGGCGAGCGCGTGGCGTTGCTCGCGCCCAACTCGATCCGCTGGGTGGCCGCCGACCTCGCGATCCTCGCCGAGGGCGCGATCGTCGTGCCGCTCTACGCGCGGCAGGCGCCCGACGAGCTCGTCGCGATGATGAAGGACGCGGGCGTGCGCCTGATCGTGTGCGCCGACGACGCGCTGGCCGGCGCGGTCTGCGCGGTCTGGGACGGCGCGCCGGTCGTCACCTTCGAGTCCTTCTTCGACGCGAAGGCGATCGACGAGGCGCCCCGCCAGCGCGAGGCGAACGACGTCGTCACGCTCATCTACACGAGCGGCACCAGCGGCGAGCCCAAGGGTGTGATGACGACGGCCGGCAACGTCGACTTCATGCTGCCGGTCATCGACTCGCGCCTGACCGCGCTCATGGGGCGACCCGGCGGGCGCGATCGCGTCTTTCACTATCTGCCCTTCTGCTTCGCGGGGTCGCGCTTCGTCTTGTGGAGCAACCTCTACCGCCAGAACGGCGTCTCGATCTCGACGAACCTCGAGGATCTCCAGCGCGAGCTCGGGGCGGCCGCGCCCGAGTGGTTCTTGAACGTGCCGGCGCTGCTCGAGCGCGTGAAGGCCGGCGTCGAGAAGAAGCTCGCGAGCCGCGGTCGCGCCGTGAGCGCGCTCTACGACGCGTCGATCGCCGCCTGGCGCGCCGAGCGCGCGGGCGAGGCGAACGTCGCGCAGCGCCTCCTGCTGAGCGTCGCGCGTCGCACGATCTTCTCGAGCATCAAGGAGCAGATCGGGAGTGAGCTCCAGTGCCTGATCTGCGGCTCGGCGCCGCTCGGTGCGGACACGCAGGCGTGGTTCGAGCTGCTCGGCCTGCCGGTCTATCAGGTCTACGGGCTCACCGAGACGACCGCGATCGTCACCATGGATCGGCCGCGCGAGGCGATGCCGGGCAAGGTCGGCTTCGCGATCGAGGGCTGCGAGCTCAAGCTCGGCGAGAGCGACGAGCTCCTCGTGCGCGGCCCCAACGTCTTCCGAGGCTACTGGAAGCGCGAGGAGGCGACCAAGGCCGCGTTCACCGAGGACGGCTGGTTCCGCACCGGCGACCAGGCGTCGCTCGACGATCGTGGGCGCCTCGCGATCGTCGGCCGCGTGAAGAACATCCTCGTCCCCGAGAGCGGGCACAACGTGGCGCCCGAGCCGCTCGAGGAGCGCCTGCTCGAGCACGTCCCCGGCATCGCGCAGGCGGTCGTCGTCGGCCACGGCCGCCCCTTCCTGACCGCGATCCTCACGGGCCAGACCGATCGCGACGCGGTCGAGCGCGCGCTCGAGGCGGTCAACGCCGAGCTCCCGCACTACCGGCGCATCCGCGCGTTCCACCTGAGCCCGGAGCCCTTCACGATCGAGAGCGGCCTCCTCACCGCGAACCAGAAGCTGCGCCGCGCCGCGATCGAGGCGCACTACGCGGACGCGATCGCGCGCCTCTACCCATGAGCGGCGCGGTGCGCACCAGCTGGGCCGGCCAGTGCCTGACCTACCAGGTCGAGGGCGGCGTCCTCGACGTCGCGCTCCATCGCGATCCGGCCAACGAGATCGGCCTCGACATGCTCCGCGAGCTCGAGCGGCTCGCTGCGCTGATCGAGAGTGGGGCAGGGGGCGCGCACGCGATGCTCCTCCACTCCGAGGTCCCGCGCGGCTTCTCGGCGGGCGCCGACCTCCGCGAGCTCTACGCCGGCCTCCAATCCATTGGCAAGGGCGCCAGTGGAACGAACGGCGCCTCGAACGGCAGCCGTGGCGCGATCCTCGGGCACGCGCGGCGGCTCTTCGATCGGCCGAGCACCGCCCTGCGCGCCGGCGCGTCCACGCTCCGCGCCGCCGCGGCGAACGGTGGGCTCGGCGACGTGGCGCGCACCGCGAAGGTGTGGGGAGTGCGCTCGTTCCTCGATCGCATCCACCGCGTCTTCGACACCCTCGACATGGCGCCCATCCCGACCATCGCGGCGGTCCACGGGGTCTGCTTCGGCGGCGGCCTCGAGCTCGCGCTGACCTGCGACGTGATCGTCGCCGACAAGACCGCGCGCTTCGCGTTCCCCGAGCTGCGGCTCGGCTTGATCCCCGGCTTCGGCGGGATCCCTCGCCTCGAGCGCGATCTCGGCAACGCCGTCGTGCGCGATCTCCTGCTCAGCGGTCGCAGCCTCGGCGCGCAGCGCGCCCACGAGGTCGGCCTGGCCGCGCAGCTCGTCGCCGAGGGCCACGCCACGCGATCGGCCCGCCGCCTCGCCGCGCAGATGGGCCGCTTCGACCCGCACACTCGGACCGCCGCCAAGCGCTTCCTCAAGCCCTTCCCCCGCGAGCGGCTCGAGGCCGAGAAGGACCTCTTCTGCCAGCTCCTCACCTCGCAGGTCGTCGAGCAGGCGCTCGCGAAATTCGTCTCGTCGACCTCGGCGATGCCCTACCTACCGGGATGACCTCATGACCACCAACGCGAACACCAAGGTGCTCGAGCAGCTCCTCACCCTGGCCAGCGAGCGCTTCTCGCGCGAGCGCGCCGAGCTCTCGGCGGAGGACGATCTCTTCGACACGCTCGACATCGACTCGATGCAGGCGCTCAGCCTCCTGAGCGCGCTCGAGGAGAAGTTCCAGGTCGAGATCCCCGACTACGAGGTGCAGGACGTGCGCACCTTCGCCGAGCTGGCCTCCGTCGTCGCCAGCCGGCTCTGAACGTGAGAGGCCGCCCACCGTGCCCGCACCCGAGATGATCGATCCCACGCGCTATGCAGGCCTCGGCGAGCTGCTCGCCGACGCGCTGGTGCAGTTCAAGACCGAGACGGCGCTCATCGAGATCGATCGCAAGAAGGAGACGAAGCGGCTCACCTACCTCGACACGAGGCGCGAGGTCGCGAAGGTCGCGGCCTTCCTCGCCGCGCGCGGGATCGGTGAGAGCGATCGCGTCGCCATCGCGATGAGCAACCAGAGCCGCTGGCTCATCGCGGCGATGGCGATCTTCCATCGCGGCGCGGTGCTCGTCCCGCTCGACTACAAGCTCTCGGCCGAGGAGCAGCAGGGGATCCTCGCGCACGCCAAGCCCAAGGCGCTGATCACCGAGCACGCCACGCTCCGCCGCTTCGACGCGCTCGAGGTCCCGCTCGTCCTGGTGAGCGAGGCCCCCGCCGACGCGCGCTATGCGATCGAGCCCGTGCGCTGGGAGTCGCTCGAGGCGGCGAGCGCGCCCGAGCTCGTCCCGCGGAGGCGCGAGGATCTCGCGTGCATCGTCTACTCCTCGGGCACCGCGGGCCGCGCCAAGGGCTGCATGCTCACGCACGACTGCTACCTCGAGCAGCTCCGCGCGCTGATGGAGCTCTTCCCGATGCGCCCGGGGCACAAGTCGTTCTCGATCCTGCCGACCAACCACGCGATCGACTTCATGGTCGGCTTCCTCGGGCCCTTCTCGTGCGGCGCGACGGTGATCCACCAGCGTACGCTGCGGCCGGAGTTCCTGCGCTCGACGATGCAGGCGTACGGCGTCACCCACGTCGCGCTCGTCCCGCTGATCCTCGAGGCCTTCGAGGAGGCCGTGCACGAGCAGCTCGACGGGCAGCCCAAGTGGCTGCGCCGCACGGTCAGCGTGCTCGCCGGCGTCAACGAGATGCTCACCACGGCGCGCCCGCGCGCCTCGCTGAGCCGCAAGCTCCTCGGCCCGATCCACGACGCGTTCGGCGGCCAGCTCGAGCTCGTCTTCTGCGGCGGCGCGTTCGTCGATCGCGAGCGCGCCGAGCTCTTCTATCGCCTGGGCCTGCCGGTGGTGATCGGCTACGGGCTCACCGAGGTCTGCACCGTCGCGACGGTCAACGATCTCTCGCCCTTCCGCGCCGACTCGGTCGGCCGGCCCGTCTCGGGCGTCGAGGTGCGCATCGACTCGCCCGGCCCCGACGGCGTGGGCGAGGTGTGGATCCGCGGGCGCACGCGGATGCTCGGCTACCTCGACGATCCCGAGCTCACGGCGAGCACGATCACCGAAGACGGCTGGCTCAAGACCGGCGACCTCGGCTGGATGGACGCCGCGCACCACCTGCACCTCGTGGGTCGCAGCAAGAACATGATCGTCACGGCGGGCGGCAAGAACGTGTACCCCGAGGACGTCGAGGGCGCGTTCGACGGGCTGCCGGTCGAGGAGCTCGCGATCTTCGCGTCGGGCTACCTCTGGCCGAGGCGAGGCAAGCTCGAGGAGGAGCACCTCGTCGCCGTGGTCCGCCCTCGGCGCGGCAACGGCGTGGCGGCGCCGTCGAACGACGCCGTGCTCTCGCAGCTCGCCGCGAAGAACAAGCGCCTGCCCGATCACAAGCGCGTCGAGCGCGTCCTCTTCTTCGGCGAGCCGTTCCCGCGCACCGCGTCGATGAAGGTGAAGCGCGAGGCGCTCGCCACGATGCTGTCGGCGCGAGCGCGGCGCGAGGAGCTCCTGACGCCATGAGCGCGCGCTACGTCACGATCGGGAACCCGGCGGCCGGCGGTGGCCGCTGCGGCAAGCGGGTGGGCGCCGCGCTCGAACGGCTGCGGCGCGCGGGCCTGACGCTCGAGGTCCACGAGACGAGCCGCCCCGGGCACGCCACCGAGCTCGCGCGCCAGGCGTGGGCG